>JBHLQY010000043.1:0-19456 GCA_048883105.1 Candidatus Thorarchaeota archaeon
GTTATTGAAAGAACCTTTTGATTATAATATAGTCAAAAATTTTTTTAACTATTTATTATTAGAATTAATCATTAAGGCTAATTTAATATTTATTTTAATTAAATTAAAACGATATATTTTAATATATCGTGGGGCAACGTTGCGCGGAGGTGGCTTAGCCTGGTATAGCGCACGGCTGATAACCGTGAGGTCGGGGGTTCGAAGCCCCCTCTCCGCACCAAAGATCCAATCTCTAATATAAAAAGACCAGATTCTCACCACAATCACCTAATTAATCATTTTTTTCGATCTAGAAACTTATCCAGTGATCCCTTTGAGAGTCTTTGTTTCCATGTGGTATTAGGATCCAAGGAAACACTAAAAATTATTACTCTGTATTTTCTTAAAAATGATCCTTTTCACAATTATACAAAATCATAAATATTTCGAACTCTAAAGGGATAAAGATATGATCATCAATGAAAAAAGTAAAAAATATATCATTGAAGATTTATTAGGATCAAAAGCTAGAATTAAAATTCTAAAAACTCTGGCGTTAAATGACGAATTAAATATCTCGCTAATTATTTCTAAAACGAAATTAAACCATTCCAATGTCTTAAAGCATTTAAATCTTTTAAAATCATTTAATTTAATCCAAGAAAAGAAATTTGGTCGAATTAAAATTTATAGATATAAAACAGAAAATCTTAAAGCAAAGATTTTAAAAAACTTCATAGAAATCTGGGAAAAAGATTATTAAATTTTTATAAAAAAAATAAAAATTCAATCTCAAACATATAAAATTTTAAATTTAAGAATTTTTATTTTATTAATGAACTTTAACAATTCTATAATGTGAAAAATGGAGATTGAAAAAAAAAGAGAGACTTCGTGGAAAATTCAATTAAAAAACACAGAAGACTCCATAGAAATAACTTCTGTAGAAATTAGTGGTGAAGTCAAACTAATTAAGCTTGGTCTAATGAATGATGATAAATCTGTTAAAGTTGAAATGAAAAAAGAAGAGTTTTTCAAATTTCTTTCTCTAATATCTGCATTTAAAGATGTGGTTATTGGAGAAGAGTCAATATTATTAGAAAGTGAGTTAAATATAATTGAAGATAACTCGCAAGAAGTTCAAGAATATTCAGAAAGAAAAGACGAACCCTATCAAATAAACTCAGAAGAATCAATTAAAAAAGACGAGAGAGACGAATTAAACCCAGAAGAATGGGACCCTTGGTAACTAGAACTATTTAGCTTATTTTATTGATTTGATATTCACAAATTTTTAAGTCAGAATTTTCAAGACAACAATTTGGTTCTAATACAGATACTCGATACAATGCAAACTCCCCAAAACCAGATAATAGACCATTAATAAAATAACAAAAAGATTTTGATCTATTTTCTAACACAGAAGAAATATTGTGATGAAGTTCTATAACTATTAAATCCTCTGATATTTTTTTAGGAACAAAACGACCCCACCCTTGATTACTTATTACATTACAAAACTGATTAACTAAATCATCTAAAGTTTTTGGTTTTAGATTTTCTTCCCATTTTTGTATTAAGGTCCAACCTGCTTTTTTTCCTAACCAAACTAATAATGATTTTACACCTTCACCGTAAATTGATGATAGAATATCAATTACTTGGGGGGGAAAGAAAACAAAACGATCATTAAATAATTCAAACTTACCCTTATTATATTTTAAACCTTTTAATTTTAAGGTTCTCATAATTATAATCATTAATTTTTTATTATTTAATCTTTTCTAGCTAAGATTATTTCATCCAACACACATATTCATTTAAAATGAAATCTTGCTAGAATTTAATCAGATTAAGTAATCCATCTTTAACATTTTAAAAAAATTTAATTATCTTAAAAAATTCATAATTTTAAAGTCTAAGTGATTATTTATGGGTCATCGGAAAAAGCATGCACCGAGACATGGATCATTAGCATTTCTTCCAAGAAAAAGAGCAAAATCAATTAAAGGGCGAATTAGACATTGGTTTGATACCTCAGATGAAATTAATTTTCTTGGATTTGCTGGTTTTAAAGCCGGTATGACCCATATTATGTATATTGAAGATCAAAAAAATAGTCCTTATTATGGAAAAGAATTAATGAAACCAGTCACTATAATTGAAGTTCCTCCTCTCCTCTTAATTGGTGTGAGAATTTATAGTAGAGATGATTATGGGAAATATGTTCTTGGAGAAATATTCACAAAAGAAATTAGTAATTATTTGCCTCGCAAAATTAACATTCCAAACTTGGAAAGTTATAACTTTAACGAAATCAAGGAAGATTTGATGAATAAAATAAATCAATCAACTGAAGTTAGAGGCATTTTTCAAACTCAACCTTACGAAACATCATTACCTAGAAAAAAACCAGATATAATTGAAATCAAAGTAAATTCAATAAAAAATCCAATCGAAGAATTCAAGTTTGCTCTCGAACACTTAGGAAAAGAAATGAGAGTCCGAGACGTTTTAACTGAAGGAGATTTAATTGATGTAATTGCTGTAACAAAAGGAAAAGGATTTCAAGGTCCTGTTAAAAGATTTGGGATAAAGATTTTAACCAGAAAAAACAATAAAATTAAACGAGCTGTAGCGTGTATAGGACCTTGGCATCCTGCCAGAGTCCTTTATACTGTACCGCGCCCAGGGCAATTAGGATTTCATCAAAGAACTGAATATCATAAAAGAATTATGCAAATTGGTGAAAATGAGGAAGAAATTAATCCTAAAGGGGGATTAATTAATTATGGAAGAATTAAAGGAGATTATCTTTTAATTTTAGGATCTGTGCCCGGACCAAAAAAAAGATTAATTAGATTAAGAAAAACCATTCGGCCATTAAAATCATTTGAAGTTAAATCTCCAGAAATTACTTTTATAAATAGAGAAAGCCAACAGAGAAAATAATTCTGATATTATTATGGAAACAATAAATGTTTACGGTTTGGATGGGAAGAAAAAAGGTCTAATTGAAAAACCTGAGATATTTAATTTCAAACCGAGAAAAGATATTATAGAGAAAGCTATTGAGATTATTCAAAGTAATAAGAAACAAATTCAGGGGAGAGACAAAAGAGCAGGATTAAGAAATACAGCAGAGAGCTGGGGAACTGGACATGGAATGTCAAGAGCACCCAGACTTAAAGGCTCAGGATATACTACAGCAAGAAATGTCGGTAGAGTCCCTTTTGCTAAAGGGGGTAGAAGAGCTCATCCTATTAAAAACGAAAAAAATATAACAAAAAAAATGAATAAAAAAACTCGTGAACTTTCAATAATATCTGCTATATCTGCTTCCGGAACCGCTTCATGGGTTCATAAAAGGGGACATAAAATCCAACAGATTCCTGAGATTCCTCTAGTCGTGGATGATAAAATTCAAACAATTAAAAAAACTGAACAAATTTACTCAATATTAAATGCTTTAGGATTTAATGAGGAATTGATAAAAGTGAAAAAAAGTAAAAAAATTAGAGCCGGGAAAGGAAAGAGAAGAGGCCGCAAATATAAACGAAGAAAAGGAATTCTAATTGTCATAAAAGACGATTATGGAATAGCAAAATCTTCACGAAATATTCCTGGAACTGAAATTATTAATGTGGACAATCTGTCGATTGATAGATTAGCCCCAGGAGGAGTGGCGGGAAGATTAATCATTTGGACTCAATCAGCCATTAATGAGTTGAACAATAAATTCAAGGCGGTAATCTAGATTGGAGACATATTACAAAATAATTAAAAGACCATTAATTACAGAAAAAACATTTGATCTAATTGAACATGAGAATAAATTAGTTTTTATTGTTGACAGACTAGCAAACAAAAGCCAAATAAAGCGCGCAATTGAAAAACTCTATAAAGTAAAAGTTATAAAAGTTAATACATTAATCACAGCTACAGGAGAGAAAAAGGCATTTGTTAAATTGCATCCAGACAACTCTGCTCAAGAAATCTCCATTGATCTGGGTGTTTTTTAAAAACTCCATTGATTTTTGAGTTTTTAGTTCTTGGCATGTTAATAATTCGAAAAAAAACTTATAAATTCCTAGCATTTTTATTTAATTAAAAAAAATTGCTATGAGTAAGAGTTTTGTTAAATTCTATTATAAAATTTTTACATAATTTAAATCCAGAGATTATCGTTCAAGCCCCATCAAGAATTAATTTGATAAACCCTTTAGATGCCGTTGAGGGAGATTTCTGGATGCCTTCTGTAGCTATTAATGGTAGAGAGAATCCCTTATCTGCTTTTTTCTACATAAAAAAATCAACTGGCGTAAATAGAATAAAATTTTACAAAATAAAAAAAAGTAGGGAAAATTATAACTTTGAAATAGAATATGAAGAGGAATTACTTAAGGATTTAACTGAAATAAAAAAGAAATTTACGGGAAAGTTCAAATTAATTTATGCTTGTATATATAGATTTCGCAAAACAAATTCTATTTTTTGGGACAGATTTTTAGAACAAAATTTTGAAATTGGACTTCTCACAACCATTCCTCGACAGAGTGGTTTAGGAGGTAGTGCAGCAATAATAATATCTATCCTTTATGGGTTTGCTAAATATTTTAATTTATATAAAAGTCTTTCTTATTTTAAAGAAGCAGATTTTCCAATTAATAAAGATATAATTGCAGAAATGGCAACTAAAATTGAAGATGAAGATCTTAAAATCACTGCTGGCTATTCAGACCGTTATGTAATAAGTAGGGGCGGTTTATGCTTTTGTTCTTACTATGGAAAATTATTTCATAAAGAGATTTCTATGGAACCATTAGCCATTTACGATAGAATTGATAACACTTATGATATATCTGAATTACCAATAATCATTTGTTTTTCGGGATTTTTTCACGAAAGTGGAGGTGTTCATAGTACGTTAAGAAAAAAATATTTGCGAGAGGACCCTAAAATTCTAAATCATTACGAAAAACTCGCGAAAATTGCGTGGAAATCTCGATTCGCTTTAATGAAGAGAAATTGGAGACTCTTAGGAAAATTGTTTAAAGAAAACACTAATATAATGAATCAAGTTATGAGTGAAGCCGGATTTGAGTATGGGATTGGGTTAGTAAATAATATTTTAATTAAACTAATAGAAAATCATCCCGATGTTTATGCTGCGAAATTAACGGGAGCAGGAGGAGGAGGATCTGTTTTTGCTTTAGTAAATCCAGAAAAAATTGACAACGTATTACAAGATTGGAAGAAAAATTTGAATGAAATAATTATTAACGATAGTTTATTTAAATCTAAATTTCCATCTTATCCACTAAAAGTAAGAACACAGCTTAAAAACGCTGAATTTTTTCGAATTAAAATAAATCATAGTGGAGTTTCTACGCTTAAAAATCTTGAATAGATAAAAAAGTTATAATCAATTAAAGACTCTTATATTTATTAAAAAAAGGGGATTAAATATTGAGTAAATTCGAACGATACAAAAAAAAGGGAGATTCTTACTATGTATATCCACATAAACATTGCAAAAAATGTGGGCAGATGATTGAAGAATCTTTAACCTATTGTCCTGAGTGTTATAAAATAATACAAGAAAAAAAGAAGAAAAAAAGATTTAAGAGGAAAAAAGAATCTGAAAAACAAGAGGACAGCAACAAAGATTAATAATTAATTGAATCAAACTCAAAGATTTAATCTATTTAACAGCCATTCTTTATCTAATATTTTTAAAAAGGGTCCCAATTTTGGACCATTTTTTCTTCCTAAGATAATTTGATATATTGCCTCAAATAATTTTCTAGGAGGAATATTCAAATCTTCTTTAGCAATAGAAAATATTTTATTTTGTATTGAGTCAGCCTCTAATTTTTCATGATCAACTAAATAAGTTCTTAGCTTGGAAAGCCCTTTCCTTTGATTTTCGTCTAAATTATCTAATATTTTGTTGTTAATTCTTTGTGGTATCGAGAAGATATTAATTTTTCTTGAAATTTCTTTCTTTAGTTTCGTATCTTTCTCTTCTTCAATCGCCTTTTTGACTTCATTTAACCAGTTAGTTGTTTTATTAATCAATTTTTGAAATTCCTCGATCGTTATCGATTCTTCAAAGTTTTTTATATCTGTAGCTTCTTTTGCTTTTTCATACATCCTTTCCAAACTTAAAATATTTTGTATTTGAGATAGGAATATCAATAATTTTAATGGAATTTTTATACCCTTTTTATCAGGAATCTTCCCTATTTGTGAGAGTGGAAAAATAAATTTCATATCTTCTCCTTCTCCTTTATTTTTTGAAAAATAAATCTCTTCCATTCTTTCATAATAATCGTAATATTGAGAGAGCTCTTCGATTCTAAATGAGATATGTTTCATTGGATTAGTTCTTAAAACGATCATTCTAAAAACTTCGGGTTTTGCGATCTCAAGGTATGTCTTAGGAGTAAAAACAATACCTTTGGAAGTTTTCATATCGCGATCTCCCAATCTCAACCATTCATAAGGTATTTTTACAGGGCCTTCATATCCATAAATTTCTTGACATAATTCTAAGCCAGTATCATATGATCCTCCTTTCACACTGTGATCTTTACCTGCTGGCTCACAAGTCGTTCTATAAATGGACCATTTAGCCGGCCAATCAACGCGCCAATTTAATTTTAATCTGCCACTATCGATTGTCAATTCACCTGCATTTCCACATGCAGAACATATATAAGTAACTTTTTGTTTGCTCTTAATGTATTTTAATACTCTGTTCGGTTTAATCGAACCATCCTTATCAATGGATTGAATTTTGTCACACTCTTCGCATATTGCCATTACTGGCATCCATTTTTCTTGCATTTTTAAGAAGTTAGCTCTTTGAAACTCGTCTAAAGTAGGTAGAATATATTTCCTTAGTATTTTTTTGATTTTATCCGAATTCTCGAGTGCTATTTTAATCTTATCTATCATCTCTTTTGTTTGATATAGTTCATGTGACCAAATTACTTCTGTTTTTATCCCAAAATCTTTAAATGTAGAAATTAATTCATTTCCAAAATGATGAGCATAGCTTTTACAGCCACATTCATCAAATGGGCATGGAATAAAAGAGAATGGTTTCCCTCTATGTTTTGTTTGAAATTTTTTATCAATGTATTCAGGAAACCTTTTAGCGGCATCTAAACTATCTAAAAATAAAAAAAACCTTATATTTTCTCCTTTTTTCTCAAAAATTCTTCTTAATGCATCGCATATTATAATCTCTCTTAAAAATCCAATGTGGATGTGTCCAGAAGGTGTTTTTCCAGTAGCTAATGTTATTAATGATTCTTTTCTTTCTGATATTTCCTCAACTATATTTTCTAACCAATGAACAGATGATTCTTCATTCAAAATTTTCTCACTATATAGCAGAATCTTTATTAAATTAGTGAATACATTTATTTATCATTTATTATTTTAGATATTAGTGAAAAAATAATGAGGATTGCTGTTCTAAATAAAGACTTATGTAAGCCAGACAAATGTAGTCCTTTTGGCGAAAAACCTTGTATAAAATACTGTCCAAGAGTCAGAACTGGCGACAAAACAATTATTTTGAATGAAAAGATAAATAAGGCTGAAATAACTGAAAGTTTATGTTCCGGCACCGGGATTTGTGTAAAAAAATGTCCTTTTAACGCAATAAGTATTGTTAATCTTCCAGACCCCTTAGAAAATGAAATGACATATAGATACGGGCCTGATCAATTTGCATTATTTCGGATGGCAATTCCAAAGAAGGGAAAAGTACTTGGGTTAATTGGTCAAAATGGTATTGGAAAAAGTACAATGTTACGCATTTTATCCGGAGAATCAAAAATGAATCTCGGCCAGTTTGACGATAATGCTCCAAACGATGATGATATTATAAATTTCTTCAAAGGTTCCGAACTTCAACAATATTTCATAGATATGAAAAACACTAAAGTGAAAATAATTCATAAACCACAAAATATTACAGCAATTCCTAATTTTATATCTGGCAAGGTTTATGATCTCTTAAAAAAAAATGATACCAAAGATAAATTAGATGATATATCAGAGAAATTAAATTTGACAGAGATTCTGAATAGGAAGATTTCCGTATTATCTGGGGGTGAATTACAACGAGTTGCTATAGCTGCTGCATATTTAAAAGATGGTGATGTTTATCTAATTGACGAACCTAGCTCATATTTAGATGTTAGCGAAAGAATAAATATGGCTAAACTAATTCGATCACTTACCGAGGAAAATAAGACAGTAGTTGTTGTCGAGCATGATCTAGCCATACTTGATTATCTAAGTGATTACGTTTCCCTTTTTTATGGAATTCCTAGCGTTTATGGAATAATCTCTCATCCACAAGGAGTAAGAGTTGGTATTAATATATATCTCCATGGATACATTAAAGACGAAAATTTACGTATTAGAGATGCCCCAATTAAATTTCACGAACGGCCGCCCCAGGAGTCTTTATTTGACATTGGTGAAGTAATTTACTCTTATGAAGATTTGGAAAAAACATTAGGCAATTTTCATTTAACCGTTTCTGGAAGTGAAATCCATGCTGGAGAAATCATAGGTATTTTAGGTCCTAATGGAATAGGAAAATCAACATTTATAAATTTGATTGCTAATAAAATTGAAGCAGATAATAAAAATGCTTTAAATTCTGAAGAAGAAGCAGAAACAGAATTAAAGTTCTCAATTAAACCTCAATATATCAGTTTTAAAGAAGATAGACTAGTAAATGAACTAAAATCTGAGATAAAATTAGCACCTCATCTCAGCCAATCCTATAAGAAACGCTTAATTAATAATTTAAATTTGGCAAACATTCAAGAAAGATATATTTCAGAATTAAGTGGAGGTGAGCTGCAGAGAGTAGCAATTGCGAACTGTCTTTCAACTGAAGCAGACTTATATTTACTTGACGAACCTTCAGCTTTTTTAGACGTTGAGATGAGGTTACAAGTAGCTCAATTATTAAGAAAATCAATTGAAGAATTAAAAAGAGCTGCTTTTGTTGTTGAGCACGATATAATTACTCAAGATTTTATCGCAGATTCAATTTTAGTATTTGAAGGTATTCCAGGATTAGAAGGCAAAGCCTTATCGCCTCAAAATTTAAGAGATGGGTTTAACTTGTTTTTAAAAATAATGGGTATAACATTTAGAAGAGATTCTGTTACAAATCGGCCTCGTGTAAATAAATTAGGAAGTAAAAAAGACGTCTATCAAAAAAGAATTAATGAATATTATTACATTCCTAAATGATTCAAATTTAATGAAATAAATCAGAAGAAATATTTAATGAGCAATTTGAACATAATATTATATAATATATTTTGCTTGACCTGCTGAACCTAAGACTTCTTTATTTTTTCGTTTTATCATTTCAATTAATTCTTGGCGTGCAGGACCTAAGTACTGTCTTGGATCAAAATGATCTGGATGTTCAGCTAGATATTTTCTTACCATAGCTGTGACTACTAATCTTCCGTCAGTATCGATATTGATTTTACTAACTCCATATTGAGTTGCTTTTCTTAATTGTTCTTCAGGAATTCCAAAAGCTTTTTTTAAGGATCCTCCATGCTGATTTATAGTATCCACATATTTTTTTAATACAGAGGACGAACCATGTAAAACAATAGGAAACTTTCCGAGTCGCTTTCTTACTTCTTGCAAAATATCGAATCTCAATTCAGGAATATCTAATTCCGATTCTACTTTAAACTTATATGCTCCATGTGAAGTACCTATTGCAATCGCTAAAGACCCCGCGCACGATGATTCTAAAGTCCAGAGGGCTCTTAAGCCCGTTCTAGAAACAAAATCTTCCACTTGTTCCGGATCTGTATAATGATGTTCTTCTGATTTGACATGTTCTTCAATTCCAGCAAGGACACCTAATTCTGCTTCTACGCTAACATCCCTCTCTCTTGCATATTCAACAACTCTTTTCGTTATTTTAATATTTTCTTCATATGGTAAATGACTTCCATCAAACATTACGCTAGAGAACCCGCTATCAATAACGGCTTTACACAAATCGAAAGAATTTCCATGATCTAAATGTAATGCAATAGGTATTTCATATCCTAATTCTTTAGCCATTTCTACTCCTCCTTGTCCTAAATAGCGCAACATAGTTTGGTTAGCATAAGCTCTAGCTCCTTGAGATATTTGAATAATGACAGGAGAGTTACTTTCTCCGCAACCGATAATTATTGCCTGTAGTTGTTCTAAATTGTTGATATTATAGCCAGGCACAGCGAATTCTCTTTCTAATGCAATTTCAAACATTTTTCGTGTATTTACCAAACCCAATTCTTTATAAGATACCATTTTAATCAATTTTTTACTTTTTTTATATTAATATTTTTATATATTTTATTTATTATTTAGATTTTATACTCCATAATTTCCATTGCAAAAATTATTTTTAAAAAATCTGTATGATATTAGTTAGAAAATTAAATTAAATAACCAATTAATAATCTACTTTAAATATAAAAGAAATTTTTGTTAATGGGGTTTATTTTATAATATATAATATATTTTGTTATAACATTATTTTATAATAAAAATTTGCAATCGAAATTATGGAGTATATAATATTATTATTAAAAAAAATTAAAAAAAAATCCATTTGATAATTATTGACATTATTTTAATTTCCAAAAAACTAAAGGCCTGCCCCTTCTCCCATTGTTCCTTGTAAATTTTTCAACAACTTTTCTTTTATGTAGTTTAATTAAATTATCGTAGATTGTAGTTCTAGGTGTATTTAATTGATTTACTAAATCTCTTCTTGTCATTGGCCCTAATCTTTGTAAAACTTTTATTAAATTATTTTGAATAGGATACAAAAATTCTTTTGATGTTAGATAGTTTTCAATTAACAAGACATTATTACTCATTTTTTTTCCTCCAATTTTTATTTTATGGCAGTTCTAATCAATTTACGTTCGACAATTTTTCGACAATTTAAACTGTGAACTTATTGACAAGTCCTTAAGATATAATTGGGGCAGATTATATTTAAATGTGTTTATTTATGCATTATTATCACATTTAAGCACAAACATTTATTAATCATTAATTATATTAAAATTCTAACGAAAAAAAAATATTGATTCCTTTCTGAAAAATGACAGATACAGCAAGAACACATGTTACTTTAGAAAAGAGTTATATGGAATTAGTAGAAGAATTAATAGATGTATTTGGAGCAACTAAAGCTCAAGTAATCAGCAATATTGTTCAACTTTTTTTTAATGAAAGTAAAAATGATGCACTTTTAGAGAAATTAAGAGCAAGGAAAAGAAAGATAAAACCACCTGATTCATCTGAAATTAACGAAAAAATTACAAAATACTTAAAAAGAGCAGATAAAATTCCTTTTGAAGTTTTTGTAAATCATTTAAAATTGGATCCTAATTTTGTTATTGAACATCTTAATGAATGGGGCGAAAAACACAACTTTCTATTTAAAGACAATAAAATTGTTAAAGAAAAATAAGTTGAAAGATAAATTATGCTTTTAAAAGATTTAACATTTTATTGAGGTCTTCTTCAGAGGCTTGATTTCTAGGAATTTTAAGCTCAAATTTTTCATCAGTTTTCTTTCTTGGAATAATATGTACATGAAAATGCATTATTATTTGACCAGCCGCTTCAAAATTATTTTGAAGTATATTATATCCCTCAATCTTTAATTGTTTATGAATTAGAATTGCCAAATTTTTGATTACCTTAAAGAGTTCAGTAAGTTCATCTTCAGGAATGTCTTCTATATTATTATAATGATTTTTAGGAATAACAACAGTATGGCCATCATTTATTGGAAAGATATCTAAGAAGGCTAAATTTTTTTCGTTTTCAAACACTATTTTAGATGGAATCTCTTTCTTTACAATTTTACAAAAGATACAATCTTCTACATTCATTATTTTTTTAACACATTAAAATTTGAAAATCTAAACAGACCTTATTTCTATTTAATTTTAAAAATTTTTTATACTATTCTATTAGATTCTTTGTAATAAAAATTTAAATTTTTTAAAAGTAAGATAAAATTAAAAAATACTAAATATATCTCTTATTATTAAATTTTTAAAGTTCAAATTATAAAAAGAGATGTTTAAATTATGGTATTATTAGAATATGATGGAAAAAAACCGATTATAAACGAAAACGCTTATGTTTCACCACTGGCGACTTTAATAGGCGACGTTGTCATTAATAACAATGTAGTCATTTGGCCTGGATCAATCATTCGAGCAGAAAAAGCTCAAATTAATATAGGGGAGTACTCAACTATTTTTGACGGAGTAAGTTTGTTTACGCGCTCACAAAAAAGCCCTATTAATATAGGTAGATACTGTATATTAGAGACGGGCGTTACTCTGCTGGGGGGATTCCTAGAAGATTACGTTCAAATAATGGAAGGAAGCATAATTTTTGAAGAATGTTCGATTGGAGAAGGAGCAGTTATATTAAATAAGAGCCAAGTACCACCAGGATTAATAATTCCTGCTCGAGCCGTGATGAAAGGTATACCTGTAGAAACCATTAGAGAACAAACTCGGAAAGATGTTTTAGAACAAAAAGAAAGAGCTGATCATTATACACAATTATTTATTAAAATTAATAAAATGCTTCCAAATGCTCAAGGTTATTTATTAACTCTTCCAGATTTTATAAAAATGTTAATGAAAAAAGAAAAAGAGGGAAAAGGAGGAGAGATTCCCTAAACTCTAATATTTAATCTCATTATTAATTCTTTATATCTAGAGCGAAGAGTAACTTCAGTAACTCCCACTAAGTTAGCAATTTCCTTTTGAGAAACTCTCTTGTTACGGATTTTGCAGACCAAATACAGAGCTCCAGCACATAAACCCTTGGGATCCTTACCACTTGTCGAAAATTTTAATATAAATGTTTTTAAAATATTGATTGTTGTTTTTTCAATATCAGCATCTAAATTTAAATCTGCAATAAATCGTGGAATAAGCGAAATTGGATCTGTAGAAGGTACTTTCAAATTTAATTCTCGAATTAATGTTCTATAACACCTTCTTACATTCTTAGCATTTACGGAAGTTTCATCCAAGATTTCCTGAAGAGTTCTAGGGATTTTTTTCTCTCTACACGCAAAATATAAACATGCAGCTACCATTCCGTTGATTGATCTGCCCCTGAGCAATTTTTTCTTAAAAGCCCCCTTATAAAGGCGTATTGCTGACTTTTTGATGTGATCTGGTAAGTTTAAATTACTACCAATTCTTTTTAATTCTGTAGTTGCGATTAACATATTTCTTTTCTCCCAAGTCATTCGTGAATTCCATTTAGCTGCTCTTTTTAAGTCTGGATTTTTAATATTGTTTTTATCTATAACTGTACTTAATCCCATGTCTGGTAATAAAATTGAAATTGGGGATCCTGTCCTTTCTCTCTTTTCTTTTTCTTGTTTAGTGAATGCTCTTTTACCACTATGATAAATATCTACAACTCTCTCTCTTATCACTAAGCCACACTGACCACAAACAACCTCCCCCTTATCATGAAGTGAAATAATCTTGCCCTTACATTCGGGACAAAAATTTACTAAACTACTTAATTCTGATTTTGTTTCCATTATATCAACCTCTTTTCATATTCAACCAAAAATTCATTCTTATATCAAGACAATACCATAGAGTTTAACCCAAGTTAACTCTGAATTAAAAATTAATAATATCGGGTGACTGAAACCGTAGCACAATTTATATGGCAAATTATAATACAAAGTTTAAATATATAAATGTTTCGATAAATTGAGGGAATCTTGTGGGAATTTACCATATCATACTATTAAGTAATTAACATTTTTATTTCTATAAATTTAAATTAGAGAATTTTTTCACATTCTGAATTAATAACCTTCATAGTGGAATTAAAATTGCTCCACCAATCTTGTCCTTGTTGTGCCACTAAAATCGAATCAACTTTTCGAGAATCTAAACATCTAATTTCTTCTTTCTGATCTTTTATTTTATCTTTCCATATTGTAGAAAATATTCCTTGTATGTTTATTTTTACTTTTTTTAGGAGCTCTTCATAAGAAACAGTAACATCCTCCGTTTTTTGGAGCCTCTGAAGCTGTTGTAATTTTACTTTTTCCTTGGCTTGATTAAGATCATTACAATTAATTATCACTGTAAATGGGGTATCTCTTCCATATTTACAATGTCTTTGAATTTCGCATGGACGGCAATAACTCTCGAAACTAATACTAAAATCTTGTAGTCCTATTATTGAATAATTTAAAACACTCGGCATTACACTCACTTTTTATCTATTCATTTAAAATTATATTCTTTTAATTATTAAAATTTAGGGATAAATCAGTCAAAAACTCAAACTTTTACAAAAGAATTTATTTTATTGATTATTATATTTCAAAAAAGAATCAAATTAATTATAAAACATATCAATTTAAGAAACAGAAATGGGAAAAGTACGTACTGTCTTAATCAAAAATGTCTCAAAAGAATTAATAACTAAGTATCCTAATGTATTTACTACCGATTTTGAAGAAAATAAGAAAATATTAGATAAATATCTTGAAATTGATTCAAAACATTTAAGAAACAGAATTTCAGGATATATTGTTAATTTGCTTAAAATAAGGAATAGAGAGGCATCAGCTTAAAAATAGTACTGTTAATTTTATAAAAAAATTTTTAGAATTAATTAAATAATAAAAGCGTTTAGTGATTAATATGCAAGAAGATGCTGAAAAAATGGCAGATCTTCTACGAGCTGGATATACAATGTTAAATTTATCATGTCCAGTATGTAATAATCCTCTTTTCCGAAATAAAAATAAAGAAATCTTCTGTCCTATTTGTAATAAAAAAGTTATAATTGAAAAAAACGACACGATTCAAAGTAATATAACAAAAAATGAAACTATTGAAGATAAAGAGCTTATAAAAAATGATAAAAAATTTGATATTAAAATTAATTCTTTAAAAGAAATCCTTGAAGAAAAGATTAAATGGATTTCTCAAAAATTAAAAGATGAGACGCATATAGATCTGATTGAACGATACATAAATATTTTAACAAAAACTTATAAATTGTTGAATAAAATAATAGATAATAGTGCTTCTGCCGGGATTTGAACCCGGGTCGCGAGGGTGAGAGCCTCGCATGCTTGATCCTTTTTCTTCTCTCAAAGAAAAGATTGACCGGACTACACTACAGAAGCTTTAATATATTTTAATATCTTTGAATAACTATAAATTTAATCTTATGGTTTTATTTACATTAGTTTTTAAGTTTTAATAAAAATTAGTTCAATTATTAAATCATAATCTTAGAAATCTTTTAGAGTTTTAATGAAAGTTCATTAAATCTTCTATTTATTATAGTTAAACAAAAAGTTAAAATATCAAAAAAGAATAATAAATACTTAATTACTATATAATATAAATAAAATTAAAGGATTTTTCTAAAAATTCTACAATTTTTAAGAATATAATTGAAAGAAACAAATCTATTTCCCTAACAACTTAAAGGCTAAGGTAGGTTTTTTAATGGTTCGATTTACAGCCGATCATAAAGTGTATATAAAAATTCTCTATTGGGGAATGGGTGGTTCTGGAAAAACAACAGTAGTAGATACACTTTATAGACTATCAAAAGAACAAGAAAAAGACATTGAACCTACGGGAAATTTAACAAAAATTGCAATGGCTAGTGGTTCAACTTTATACTTTGATAGGGGGATATTTCAATCTACAAAACAACCAAAGGTTTTTTATCATGTATATACTGTTGCTGGTCAGAGTAGGTTTTCTCCTTTAAGAAAAAAAATATTCAAGGGAACAGATGGTGTTATTTTTGTGGTTGATTCACAAACTCATTTTTTTGAAGATAATATTGAAGCGCTAAAAGAATTAAAAAGTATTACGGGAGATAAATTGATTAAAGAAATCCCCCTTATTCTTATGTTAAATAAGCAAGATTTAACAGAAGTTATAGGGGAGGAAGATTTTAAACAAATTTTAAAAGATGAAAGGCTTTGGTTTGAGCCTGATGATAAGTTATATATATGGAATCCAATCCTATATAAAACCTGTGCATTATATGATTTAAGAAAAGATATATATCGCAGTTTCTCAGAATGCGCAAGAAGAACAGGTTTATACCAAATATATGGGAATGGAAAGGCTCCAATTGGAGATAATTTTTTAAAAATCTCAAAAGAGCTCCCAGAATTATAAGAAGTCTCACTCTTTTTTTCACAGTTTTATTTAAATAAGCAAAAAATGAGAAATTTTTAATATTAGGATAACTTTTGTTTTATAATTAATAATTCTTTAGGGAATTTTTCAAATGAAAAGGTTTCAAAAAAACTTCAATTTTAAAGTTAAGGACCTTTTGAGGCAAGATTCTCCCTATAGATTATTAGATCTTCTTTTATTGTTACATTAAGCCTTCTACCATTCTATAAGGATCTAAACCATTGGATTCTTATAAACAAGGAAGGCGTTAATTTCTTAATAAAATAAAATAGGTTATATAAAGATGGTTGAAAAAAATAAAATATATGTGTCAGAGATGATGGATAAAATTCGGGGATTGATAAAATTACCGAAAAAAGCATATTTTTTTGATACAACTCTACGTGACGGGGAACAAACACCAGGTATTAGTTTCACTCATGAAGAAAAGCTATCTATCGCACAAGCCTTAGATGAACTAGGTATTGATATTATTGAAGCAGGCTTTCCTGTTGTGTCTCAAGGAGATTTCGAAGCTTGCCGCGATATCGCCAAATTGGATTTAAATATAGAGGTAATTGGCCTTGCCCGGATGAATAAAATAGATATAGACAAAGTTATTGAAGCTGATATGGATAGTATACATGTATTTATTGCAACGTCAGATCTACACATGAAAGCAAAACTTAAAATGACTCGAGGTGAAGTTCTGGATCAAATCTCAAAAATGGTTACGTATGCTAAAGAACATTACTCTACTATCTTATTTTCAGCCGAAGATGCTACTCGGTCTGATTTAAATTTTTTAATTAAAGCGAATCAAATAGCAGTTGAAAATGGAGCTACTCGAATTAATATCCCCGATACCGTTGGAACTATTACTCCAAAAGCTTTTGGTTATATTATTCGAAAAATTTCTGATATTTTACCTAATAATGTGCGTATTGCTGTACATTGCCATAATGATTTTGGTTTAGCTGTGGCAAATACAATTGCTGGTTTTGAAAATGGTGCCTCAGAAGCTCAAACTACTATAATTGGTTTAGGTGAGCGGGCTGGAAACGCTTCATTTGAAGAAACTGCCATGTCTCTTTACGCTTTATATCAAATCCCGATGAATATTAATACAAGAAAAATTTTTCCAACCGCTAAATTAGTCGAAAGTTATTGTGGCGGTAAGATAAGGGTTGGACGGTTACAACCATTAATAGGACAAAATGCCTTTGCTCATGAATCGGGTATTCATGCGCATGCAATGATTAAAAATGCTCGTGCTTACGAACCAATTACTCCAGAATTAATAGGCATTAAACGATCGGATAATGTTGAAGATATTTTGCGACAATCTATTAGACTTGGGAAACATACTGGAGGGCATGCATTAAAAGCAAAATTATTGGATATGGGAATAATAACTACAGACGAACAATTTGAAAAAATCATTAAACACGTCAAAGATTTAGGTGATAAAGGTCATGAAGTAACAGAGGAAGATTTTTTAGCAATAGTAAAGGATGTTATGGGTGAACTCCCTATGGAGGAGCAATATGTTAAGCTTGAAGAATTAAGCGTATTAACAGGTTCAGTTACGCCTACGTCAACAGTTCGTTTAAAAATTCGTATTGATGGAACTTTTATTGAAAAAATAGCATCATCAATAGGAGTAGGACCTGTAGACGCATCAGTTAAGGCAATTGTTAAATGCTTTGAACCAATGAGTAAAATTAAGCTTTTGAATTACAATATTGATGCTGTCACAGGTGGAACAGAAGCTTTAGGTTACGTAACAATAGAATTAATGGATATAGAAAGTAATTATATAGTCAAGACTAGTGCTGCTCACGAAGATATTGTAATGAGCTCTGTTTTAGCCTTGGTGAAGGGACTAAACCTTATAATGAAATCTAAAAGCACTTAAAATCTTTTAATCTAAGCCTATATTCGAAAATATCTTAAAAAAGGATTAAAAGTTATTTATTATATATCTTTACAAAAAAATAACTTTTTTCAGTTAGAAAGGTTTCTAAAACTCCGATGAAAGGGAAAAACTGGACAAGGATGACCTACAATAAGTAGGAATGAAAACTTATAGTTACTTTGAGGATTAGAAAAACCTACTTTTTTAGTTTAATATTTTAATATTTTAATAATGTATAAAAGCATATTTTCATTTTTAAATAACATTCGGGCACTTAAAATGATTGGAGTGGATAGATTTGGGTTTATATAATAATATAAAAGATAAATTGCCAAAACAATTTTCAATATTTCAATTAATGAGTGTTTTAGAAATTGATGCGTCTGATGTGCGTAAAGCAAGAAATATGTTAAAGCAATTTTATTTAGAAGGCTATATCAGAAGATTATCTAAAAATATGTACGAAAAAGTAAAATAATTAATTATTATAACTCTTTTATCAAATTTCTTTAAACTCCGAAAATTTGAACGCTTAACTTAATTCTTTGAAAAAAATAAAAAAATTTATAATGTAGAAAGAACATATTATAATACGGTATTCGCATCTTTTCCGGCGTAAGCTCGGATTACGGCAAATTCCGTTAAATGAAGAGTATTATCATTGATGCGATATAAAAAATGTAGTTATAATCTAATCAATTATAACTGAAGTAAGTTTGATTAAGAATCCCAGAAAAAGAAAAAATTCCTAAATAAGTAATTAGCATATTTTCTGCGACAAGCTAAAACAATAATTATTCAATTCCGGTTGATCCTGCCGGACCCGACTGCTATTTGGGTGAGAATAAGCCATGCGAGTTGAATGGGATACCTAAAATTCCCATAGCAAACTGCTTAGTAACACATGATCAACTTACCCTATGGAGAAAAATAACCTCGGGAATGTATCATAGCGATTTAGATAATTGATATAGTAAGACTATGATACCCCGAAACTGAGGATAATATTTCATAATTGAATAGGCTTGGAAAAGTTTTTCAATGAAAGGAATAAGAAAAATGGTTCTTATTTGCCATAGGATAGGATCGTGGTCGATTATGGTTGTTGGTGAGGTAGCGGCTCCCCAAGCCGATAATCGATAGGGGCCGTGAGAGCGGGAGCCCCAAGATGGGTACTGAGACAGCGACCCAGGCCTTACGAGGCGCAGCAGGCGCGAAACCTCCGCAATACACGAAAGTGTGACGGGGTTACCCAAAGTGT
>JBHLQY010000044.1:0-19410 GCA_048883105.1 Candidatus Thorarchaeota archaeon
CATCTATAATTATTTATTATTTTATGTGTATGAGAATAATTATTCATAAGATATAAATTCAATTTTTTATATTGAATATACAAAAATCAACTATATTTTTTTTTTATACTGCTTCAACAATAAAAATTTGTTCGACCATTTCTATTAAAATACTATGTAATTCTGCTTTATCATGTTCGACATTTTCGTGTATTAATTCTTCCCAAATAAAGAAAATTTTATTTTTGATTGGGAGTATAGCAGTATCTCCGAAATCAACATAATTCTTCGAGGCTTTTTCTTCAGCTTTAATGATTATTGAAGGATAAGTTCTTCCAAATAGTTCTATTTCCCCATCTGTTATATCAATTCTTTTGAAATCAGTTTTATGCAATTCTTTTATAATTTTTTTAAGTTGTTCTGTCAAGAATTTTATTGTCATATTGTCTTTTTCGATATCAGAATCATATATCGATATTAAAAAACCAATCATTCTAATTTTATTAGATAATTTTGGATGATGGAGGTGATATTCATAATAGAGTTCTCCACCAAAAATGTTTATACCTTGATTTTTTCTCTGTGTTTTCACTATCCATCCCTTTTTAAGTAAGGACTCGAAATATGGTTGAATAAAAGGATCTAAGTCATCATAAGATAGATTCAAGCCACTAATATACATATTTTGAAGGTTCTCTATTATTTTAACCTTAATTTCTTTCAGATATTCAAATTCCTTTTTTTTTCTCATAAAAATTCTATTAAAATATTCTGTAGGGTCAGTAGCAGTAAAAATTTTCAATTTTTTAGAATCTCCTGACTGAGGACCCTCCTTAACACATTTTTTTTCAATTAATCTTTTCAAAATAGAATATAATGTCGTTCTTTCAATGAAAGGTAATTCTTCTCTAAGTTTCCGTACGATAGTGCCTTTTTTTCCATGTTTTAACAGATTATAATATATTTGAGCCTCCTCGTAATTAAGATCCATTTTTTGTAAGGAATCGATTAATGATTTTTCAAGTTCTACCATACTTAAAATATGATCTTTCACATATTTAAACTTTGTTGATCTGTTTCGACACAATAACATTTAAATATGTTGATATGTTTAATCACAATAACACAAAAAAAAATATTTTTTATAATCTGTATAATGAAAAATAAATGAAATATAATGGAGGTATAAAGAAATGATAAAAAACCATGTTAAAAAAAACCGAGGTAAACAACAGTCAAACTTAGACTTTAAAATGATGGCATTTATTTTCTCAATTCGAGATAAATTTAATAAGCCAATAGATGTATTAAAGAAAACAAAAATAAATTCTGGCAGTTATGTGCTTGATTATGGTTGCGGGCCAGGAAGCTATTCAATTGCTTCTGCTGAGTTAGTTGGACTTTCTGGAAAAGTTTTTGCAGCAGATATGCATCCTCTTGCAATTAAAAAAGTAAATAAAAAAGCTGCCAAGAAGGGATTAAATAATATAATTACCATTCAGACTGACTGTAACACAAATTTAGAAAAGAAAAGTATTGATGTAGTTTTTTGTTTCGATACTTTTCATTCATTGAATCATCCCGAGGATAATTTAAGTGAATTTCAACGAATCTTAAAAGATGATGGTATCCTTTATATCATGGATCATCATCTTACTGATGATGAGGTAATCTTAGGTATAACAGATATAAATCTCTTTAAATTTTTAGAAAAAAAAGAAGATTTATATAAATTTATTAAATCCAGCAAAGGAGGGTTATTCTCCAATAATACAAAAGATGAGTTTTAAAGATCAATTAGATTATTCTAAATATTTTCCTCATTTTGGAAATGAATTATTGGTAGGGCTTGCTATCCTTGTAATGTTTCTATTAGGATTATCTGCGGTGATTTTAATATATAAAAATAAAATGACCAAAAAAGTTAGAATTATCTTATTATCAATCTCTTTCTTTTGTGGTGGAATTCTTTTTGGTGGTTTTCCAAACGTAATATTCCTAACTGGATTAACATTTTTAATTTTGGCCCTATCTCTACTCTTTGGGAGAGTATTTTGTGGGTATATATGTCCCTTAGGAGCAGGGCAAGAAATATTATCAATGGTACGATTTAAAACAAACTTATTTTATGAAAGTGAAAGTAAAAAGAAAAACAACCTTGTGCAAAATCTCGTGCGTTGGGCTTTATTTAGCGTTTTCATAGTTCTTATATTATTATTTAGTTTTGAAATTATGACACCACTGAATCCCTTGAATGGTTTTCTCTTTGTATGGTTTCCTTTCAACTATTTGTACCTGATTGCGTTAATTTTATTATTTATTGTAATTATAACAAGTATTTTCATTTATCGCCCTTTTTGTAGATATGTCTGTCCATTTGGAGCAATAATGAGCCTGATAGGTAGGTTTAGCATAATAAAAATAAGGCGAACTAATGCTTGTTTAGATTGTGGATTATGTGAAAAAATTTGCCCGACTTTAGAGGGATTTCGAAAAAGTAAAAAAGGAGAATGTTATTTATGCTACCGCTGTGTGGAGTTCTGTTCAAAAGAAATGTGTATAAATCCTCAAAAAATATCACAAATCAGCAAACAACTCACAACTTACAGTTTATTAAAAGAAGATATACCCAATGGATCTTTCTTTGATAAGATTATTAAAAGTCTTATTCGATTAATTAGTCCCAAAAAATGTTTGTATGAATTCAACGAACTTATGGATGCTCTTGAAGGCAAACGATTCTTTTCTATGGATTCAATTCAAAATATAATTATAAGATTAAGAGATATTTTTCCAGATGAAATTAGTAAAATTGACAAAACAAAATATAAGAAATGGATTGAGCGAAATATATCAGGATGGAAAGAAAGAAACGATTCTTATCACATGGAAAAATTAATTTATGGAATTACGAAGAATTAATTCCTAAAATTACATAGAATTTATTGATCAAGAATTAGAACTCTCTAATTCTCAATTTTTTTTAATTTTAAATGGCTCTCTATTTTGTTACAAATGTTATTAATATATATTCATAATAATTTATTTAAAATAACTTAAATTTTTTGCCGATTTCAGCTATTTCAAGTGAATTCAATAAAAATTGCCCTCAATTAAAATAAATTGATAAATTAAACCACTAAAATAAAGTAAAATTCTTAATTATTACTGAAAATATTAATTTCTTTAAATAAAATGCAAAAAAATCTAACCTAAAAACCATTATTTTTATGAAAATGAAAAAATCTCATATTAAATAGATTGGATTGACTTTTAAAAAGAATAAATATTCATAATTTGGTACTTATCATTCTATATCAGAAGTTTTTAATTAAATTGTGAATAAATAAACACATCTTATTTTAGTAAAATATATACGTATTTAAATCGAAAAAAACCAATAAAAAAAAAGTGAAAAAAAAAATGGTCAAAGTAGCATTTTGGCAAAATTCTGATTGCTGGGGTTGCCACCAAAGCCTAGTTGATTTACATCTAGCGCTTTTACCTGTGCTTCCAGCGTTAGAGATTGTCTATTGGCCAGCAGTAGTTGATTTCAAATATGATTCATTGAAAGCTAGAGCTCCTGGAGAAATTGTAGTTGGTTTCATTGAAGGTAGTCTTCGAACTAATCAAGATGTTGAAGGCACAAAACTAATGCGTGAAAAATGTGCTATTATTATTGCTTTTGGTAGTTGTTCATGCTATGGAAATGTTCATGGCTTAGCTAACCAATGGAGCAAAGAAGAACTAGTAAAACGTAAATTTTCTGAAGTTGAAAGCATAGCTGATGGAAGTGGCGGAGAACCTACCCAACATGTACCTGGTTTTACAGATAAAATTGTTCCTGTTGATGAAATTATTAAAGTAGATGCTTATATCGCAGGATGTCCTCCTAAATCAGAGCAGATTTACTCTGCTATAGGATTTTTATTGGGTCAAAAACCGTTCCCTATGAATGATCTTGCTTTTTGTAATGATTGTTCATTAAATCAATCGGGATGTCTATTAGATGCAGATAAATTATGTTTTGGGCCAATTACCAGCATAGGTTGTTCGATGAAATGTCCTAACGCTGGAAATCCTTGTGTGGGTTGTATGGGACCTGCAAAAACAGTTTCTACCCGAGCTTCAAAGTTAAACGATATGACAAAAAATCTCGCTTCAGCAAGTACCGGTGATAAAAAGAGTACATATGAATTTCTCTCTCTATTTTTAAATGTACCATTAATGGCGGGTTTTGACTTAGCAGGGGATATTCTGAAACAAGTTAAAAAGCGTGGTACTCCAGAAACGCCATTAGCAAACTTACCACCTGATACAGAAGCTATTGCTTCTAACATATTAGGATTTTTAAGAGATAATCGGGATTTCACCGACATTTCAAATGTTTGCGACACTTGTGATAGGATTATCGGCAGTAAATCAACAATGACTAAAGTTAAGAGAGATTATGAAGGACTTCCAAATTTGGAAGATTGTCTAATTGAACAAGGCTATATTTGTATGGGGCCCATAACTAAAGCTGGCTGCGGTGCCTTATGCGTTCGGGTTAATGCTCCATGTTCAGGCTGTTATGGTCAAACAGTATGGAATGTTAATCAAGCAGAAAGGTTTGCTGATACGGTACTTAAAGGATTTAACGTAAGCTTATCTAAAGATGCTTTACTTGCTCAGGTTAAAGATCCTATTGGTACTTTTGAGAAATTTACACTAGCATCAAGAAAAGGAGGCTAAAAAAATGGTGAAAGAAATATTAGTAGAGCCTATAACTCGATTAGAGGGGCATGGTGGAATGAGAGTCGTTCTTGGAGATGATGGAACAGTACAAGATGTACAATTTAACATCCAATCAACGAGGTTTTTTGAAAAATTTGTTGAAGGACGTTATTGTGAACAAATTCCAAGAATAACTCCAAGAATCTGTGGAATTTGTCCAATACCACATCATTTAACTCCAACAAAAGCAGTGGAAGATGCTTGGGGCGTTCAGATCCCTGAATCCGCAAGAAAATTAAGAAAACTTTTAATTAATGCCAAACAATATAGTTCACATGCGATTCACTTCTATGCTTTAGCAGCACCAGATTTCTTATTAGGACCTATGGCAGATCCAGCATTAAGAAATGTGGTACATGTAATTAATAAGATGCCAGATGTCGGAGCCATGGCATTAAAAATGATGGATTTCGGTCAAAAACTGTGTGCTGCTGTTGGTGGCAAAGCCGTTCACCCTATTGCAGCAATAGTTGGCGGAATGAAAAAGGCTTTGGATGAAGATGTTCGGGATAAATTCCTTAAAGTAGTTGACGAACAAATTGAATTTACTAAGAAGACTGTAGATATTGGGTTAAAAGTAGTAGAAGATTATTGGGATGTTGTCGCTAATGTAGGTGTCGTACCAACATATTATGTTGGAATGACAAAGAATGGAGTACATGATATCTATGAAGGAGATATTCGAATTGTATCTCCAACAGGAGAAAAAACAGATTATGCTCCACAAAATTACTTAGATGCATTGGGCGAGCATATTCCAAAACATTCATATGCAACTCATATGTATTATAAACCTGCTGGATATCCTGAAGGAATTTATAGAGCAAATTGTTTGGCAATGATAAATTGTGCTGATAAAATGGCAACACCTTTAGCAGATGAGGCATTACGAGCGATGAGAGCTAAAGTTGGAACTAATGTAATTCACCATACTTTTGCCTATCATTGGGCACGATTAATTGAAACTGTTGAGGCAATTGAAATGATTGCAACTCTCCTAAAAGATCCCGATGTTGTTAATCCTGACTGTAAAACACTTGATGTTCAACCCAGAGAAGGAAATGGTGTAGGGGTAACTGAAGCTCCAAGAGGTCTTCTCTTGTATAACATCTGGTCAGATGCTGAGGGTATTTGTAAAAAATGTAACCTTTTAGTTGCAACAAATCATAATATCGCAGGAATCGAGAAGACATTAATGCATGTAGCTAAACAAGTATTTGAAGACAAAGCATTAGAAGGACTTAATTTACCAGATCCATGGATAAAATAAACTAAATCAAAATTAAAATAGAGTGTGAAAAAAAGATGAGTGATATACCAGAAGGAGTAGTAAATGTCTTAGAAATGGTAGTCCGCTGTTTTGACTGCTGACTATCGTGTGCTGCTCACATCACAGTTGTTGATGAGAATGGTAAAGAAATTTACTCTCGTGAAATGCATGTTGGTTTAGGATGAAATATCCAATAAAAATTATAGATTGGATGTGACTGCCCTTGCAAGGGTTAAAACCAACAAATATGAAGATAAATAGATTGGAAAAAAAAACTCAAAAAAAACGTGAAAAAAAATGACATTACCATTGGGTATAGATTTTGAATTTAGGAAACTTATAATGGATGTACACATTGGATCTGATAAAATTAAATACTGCTATCAATGCAGTAGATGTACTGATAATTGTCCTGTCGCTGCTGTTGCAAACCCATTCTATGAAAATGTTTTTGATCCTAGATTGATTGTCTTAGGGACTGTTTTGGGATATAAGGATGTTGTAATGTCCTTAGTGTCTGGAAAAGGTTCAATTGTACCTTGGGGTTGTACGGTATGTGATACTTGTGATACTGTTTGTCCACAAGCAATCGAAGTTACTGAAATAATAGGATTAGCAAAAAATATAGCTACTGGAGCAGGTTTAGCACCAGATAATGTCGTAGCTCAAGCAAAAACGGTTTTTGAGAATGGAAAAGCTATTCCATCACAACCCGCGATCGAGAGAAGACGAGAACAATTGGGCTTACCAGCCGTAGCTGCACCAGATGTTAATGAAATACAAGCTTTATTAAAAAATATAGGTGCTGATAAAAAATTATAAAAAACGGAGGGTAAGAAAATGACGGAATATAAGATGTTTGAGGGTTGTGTGATTGGTAATAGAATTCCTTTTATTGAAGCATCTTCCAGAAAGGTTTTTAATAAAATTGGAGTCCAGACATCACAAGCTCCTTTTGCGTGTTGTCCAGACCCTACTGGAGTGAAATGCTTTGATAATACTGCTTGGCTTGCTTTAGGCGCTCGAAACTTATGTTTAGCTGAAGCAGAAGGTAAAGATATTATCTCACTTTGTAATGGATGTGCTAATACACTTCGTGGAGTAAAACACCAATTAAAGCATGATTCCAATAAAATGGAGGCTATTAATAAAGAATTATCAAAAATTGGAAAGGAATATAAGGGTATTATTGATGTAAAGCATTTTGTTGATGTTTTAAAAGCAAATTTAAGTGCTATAAAGGGTGTTATTACTAAACAAATGAGTAATCTAAAAGTAGCTGCTCACCCTGGGTGCCATTACATGCGTCCTGCTGAGTGGATGGGTGACGTCGATGATCCAATGCGTCCTGAAAATTTAAAAGAGATTGTTGCTGCCACCGGTGCTAATGTAGTTGATTATGACGAGTTAGCACTATGTTGTGGAAATGCTGTGTCTGGACCGTATCCAGAACATGGGGATGCAATTCTAAAGCAGAAATTAGATTCTATTAAAAAAGCGGGTGCTGATGTAATTGTTGTAAACTGTCCTGCATGTTTCCAACGATTTGACACGTCCCAAAGAGATCTTTCGAAGAAATATGAAACAGAATATAATATTCCTGTTCTTTATATAACGGAATTATTAGCTTTAGCTATGGGAGTAAGTGCTGAAGATATTGGGATGAAAAATCATCGAGTAAGACGAAATACTGCTATAGAAAATCTCTAATTACAAATAATTCAATATTTTAATTTTTTTTTTTTATTTTCTTATTTTATTGATTATTAATGCAATTAAAGCTACAAAAAAGAAGCATATTCCTACGAATAATAAACTAAATTTAATCAAAGCACATAGAGAAGCGATAAAAGGAAAACCCATATCGATAGTTGCATCGTTCCCCAACATCAAGAGAAGACTAATATTTTCGATTATATCAAAAATACCGGCAATAAATGGAGTTATTGTTATATATAATCCATAATTATGGAGTTTTCCTTCTAATTTACGGGCTACTAGTAAAATACATCCTGCAATAAAAAGTCCATAGCTAGGGATATATAAAAAATCCCAACATATTGCTGTTGCTTCTTTCTTCTTTCCAGCCGAACCCCAAGCATTAAATATTTTCCTTATCATTTCAGGAGTCCATGCAAACTCAAATTCCATAACGCCATATCCTGTAGAACCTTTTAATTCTCTCTCAATTGATTGCATTATCAAAGCTAATATTAAAAAAGCAATAAAAGCAACAATCGTGATTATTGCTAATACTTTTTGCTTTGGAAATTCTTTGAATTTTTCTATGAGTATTTTCGACATCTCATTAGATATTAAATTTTAAACATAGTAATTTTATTATAATTATTGTTTTTCTTAAGTTATTAATAAGGTTTTCAAAATTTTTGCTCCATTTAAGAGATAATTTTATTTATATAACTATATTATAAAATGCAGCAGTATTCACATAATTTATATAATTATCATGTGTCTTGCAATTCCAGGAAAAATTTTAGAAATTAGTGGCAATTCCGCGTTAGTGGATTTCGATGGGATAAAACAGAACGTAATCATTGCATTAATTCAAAATCCAGAAATAGGCAGATATGTAATAGTTCATGCAGGCTATGCGATTGAACAGATAAACGAAAAGGAAGCTATGGAAGTAATCGAGCAATGGCGGGAAATAGCAGAAGACCAAGATATGGATCTCGCTGATATTTTATAAATCAAATAATTCTATTTTTAATTGTTTTAATTTTGAATATAAATTCTTAATTTCTCTTACTCCCTTTGAGTTTGGGTTAAAATCTAAAGGAGAAATGCCGCTTAAATCAGCCTTTCCAATCTCATAATCAAAAGGTATTGTGTGATAAAGGGGTACTTCCCAGTCTTTAACCCTTTGAATGATGGTATCTATCTGTGAGGCGTCTATTATTTTATTTGCAATTAAATAAACATTAATAATTCCTAATTTTTTCGATAACTCTATAATTTTAGAGCATAAATCTAACGATTTTTGAGAGGGTTCAGTTACAACTAACATCACATCTATACCCTTAGCCGTACCTCTTCCTAAATGTTCTAAACCTGCTTCAAAATCAACAATTATGATTTCGTCTCTTTTAACGAACAAATTATATAATAAAGTTCTAATTAAAGCGTTTTCAGGACAAAGACATCCGGTTGCGGGTTCTTCGATACTACCTAGCACGAGCAATTGCAATCCATCTGGGCCAAAAACTTTGAATCTATCGGGGATGTCAGAAACTTCTGGATTAATATTATATACACCTGGACCAGCACCTTCAATTGTCGTACGCTCTTCAATTAGCTTTTTCATTTCCGAGATCGGAACTATTTTCGATTTTACTTCATTATTTATTCCTAAAGTATAACTTAAATTCATAGCAGAATCGTTATCAATAGCTAACACTTTAAAGCCATCTTTAGCAAACATCCTTGCTAATGTCCCCGCTATTAAAGTTTTACCTACGCCTCCTTTGCCAGAAACTGCGATTTTCATAGTCTTTGTGATATATTTTTTAAGATAAATTAAATCTTTACATTTAAATATGGTAAATTTATATCATTGAATATTTAACTTTTATAAAAAATTTTAACTAATAATTTATAACACATTAATTCTTGTTAATATGACACACAAATGAGCAAGGTTGTTTTATTATTAAAACTGATAGATGCAAAGTCCACTTTATTGAATATTATTATGTATGTCCTGAATGTGTTCAACCATATTTGATAAATTCTCCATTCTCGACATTAGAGGAAGTCCGCGAATTCCAAAAAGAAAATGCGAAAAAAGTCTCTTTAATAGATAAAAACACAGAATATAATCTAATAGGATTAATTAACATTAAATTTATAGAAGACTTAGCATATTCTGGTTTAATAATCTATGATATTACCGATAATGAGATTGTCAATACAAAATTTAAGTCATTCAAACCAATATTTACAAAATATTTATCATCTATATTATTTCTAAATCAAACAGATGTTTATATGGATTTGGTTTGTGATTTAAAAATCGTACCAGATTGTTATATTGTTAACTCTAGTGGTCAAATTCATCCATTCTTATACGGTGGTGCTTGTGATTTTGGTTTAAAAGTCGATATTCCTGTTATTGGTTATACCAAAAAATTACTATTCGGAGAGCTTAAAAAAACCAATAAAGACTTAAATATTTCAGGGATTTATGATCAGAATCTCATAATTGGTTATGCTATTCCCAAAATCGGGTCTAAAAAGTATTTTTATATTTCTGTTGGAAATAACATATCCCTTAAAACTGCTAAGGAAATATTCGTTAAAGTAGATCTAAAAATGATCAGTATTTTAAAGCAAAAATTAAATTCTTTTATTCGATCTTGAGATATTTTGGTGGATATTTGATTCTTTTTTTATTGAGATAAATAATATCCATATAATAATAGCTTTTTTTAACTTGTGTTAGGAGAGAATTTTTATCTATTTAAATTTTTAAACCGAATTACAGTACAAAAAAATGCAATGAGTACTTTACCAGAAACATTTAAAAATTGTAATACAATACAATCAAATCAGAACTGTCCTATATGTAAGGCTAAACTGTATTGTAAAAAATTAAAAATTGATGAAAATAAATTCAAGGGAGTAAAAAAAATAGGTATTTCTTATAAGGCAGTAAATTTTTGTTCAAATCCAAAATGTTCTTTTTTAAAACAAGGAATTGTACATGTAAAAGACTCCTATGAAAAATTTTTAGCTCTAGAGGAAATTGACGATTTAATACAAGAAACCATTGAATCGTCTTTTGAAAAAAGTTATTCTCATAAATAATGGAGAATCAAAGAAAAAGTAATTATTATTTATCTCTTCTCATTGCTTGCATTTTTTTCGAAATTTTCATCATTTCCATGTAGAGACTTTTAATTTCTTTTTGATTCTTTGTAGCAAGTATTTTTTCATTAATTTCATTCATTTTGAGAGTAAGCTCTATAAATTCTTGAGGTGGTTCGAGTTGGTAGACGTATTTCCGTTTACCATTTTTATCTTTAGTGACATATACCCATTTGCCATTCTTATCTGAAAAGTTCCATCTGTCAAGGGTATATTTTCTCACTCTTTTTAACGCCCTTTTAGCTGCCTCTCTTATTATTATCAAATTCTTTTTAACGCCTTTTTAGCTGCCTCTCTTACGTCTAAATCAGCATCATTAAGGAGTTCTTCTAAAGCATCTCTTGTATCTTCAGCGTCAAATTTACTTAGTGCTTTAACTAAATGCAATCTAATTAACCAATCCTCATTAATTATCATATCTATTAAAGTATCACGAATTCTTCTCTCGTCTTTAATTTCGCTTAATATGTCTATGATGTATCTTTTAATATCTAAACTTTTTGAATTAATGAGATCCTGAATTAGTGAATCAATTAATAAATCCCTTCTATATTTGTCTAAGTTATTAAACAATCTTACAAAAAGTAAATTTTGATAGAATTTAGGAGCAAATTGATCAACTGATATATTATAAATTTTATCATTAGATGTAGCAATTTTGATTTTTTTTAAATCTAAAATTAAATTATTTAACCGTTCGTTTTCAGCTTTCAGATTTTTATTCGTGTCTATTATGTCTTCATAAGAAGATTCACTTGTTTCTAATTCGACAAATGAACTGGATTCTTTCTCCCTCAATTCTATGATTGATTTCTTCAATTGTTGATTTTCTTTTTTCAAATAATCAATCATTTCCTCAAACTCTTTATCATAAGGTATTTGTGTTTCCAGTTTTTTATCAGGAAATAATTTGTTTTCATTTAATTCTGAGACCAACTTATTTAATCGAATATTTTCATCTTTCAAATTATTTATTGCTTTTTCAGATTCTTGAAGTTCTAATTCATAATATTCGAGTTTATCTTTAGACAGCCCCGTATCTTCTGAAAATTCTTCTAATTCTTTTTGTAACTCCATATTTTGGCGTTTTGCACTCTCATATTTTTCGTCTAAAGCACTTAATTTAATACTTTTCTCTCTAATTTCTTTTTCTTGATCAGAAATCTCTTTCATTTTACTATTTATTTCCGCAACTAAATTATCAATTGTAATATTTGCTGTATCAAGATCTTTCTTTAGCTTATTATTTTCTTCCTCAATAGTTAATAACTTCTCAGTAATCTCATCAAATTGGTCAGAGTGCATTATTTCTTCTTCAGATTCACTCTCTAATTCTTCTGAATTAATTTCTCCTAAGCCTTTTTCAAAGGCTTCAGATTCAAAAGTTAGAAGCTGATTTTTAAGATTTTTATTCTCTAAACGATATGTTTCTTTTTCTTTTTCTAAATGTTCAATAAGTTCTTTAGCACTATTTTCATTTTGTTTAAGAGTCTCATTTTCTTCCGTTAATTGCACGACTAGTTTTTTGGCTTTAATTAATTCTTCATTATTAGTCATTTCATCTCCAAATTTAGCGCTATTATCTAATTGAGCCAATAATCCATCGACTCTTTCTTCTAAAATTTCAATATCTTTATCTTTCTTTTTCAAGTCTTGTCTCTGTGCTATAACCATATCTTTTAAAATCTGTAATTCTTCAGGAACATCTAAATCTTCTCTTTTATTCAGTTCTTTTTCTTGCTCTTTAATTAGTAATTTTTGCTCATTTAACGAAAAATTTAGTTTATTTATTTTTTCTTTTAAATTTTCTATTATTTGTTCATAGTCGGACTTTTCTGTTTCTTGATCTTCAACTGAATCAATTAGATTTTTTAAATCTTTACTCATGCTACGTCTAAAATTAGTTATTTAAAATATTAACTTCCTACTTAGATAATATAACGCTACTTTCTAATAAATTTATTTAAAAAAAATAATATTGTTTATTCTAAAGAAATTCGATATTGAAATTTTTAAAGTACTTTTATTTCTCTTATTTGGTCCCCTTGTTGAATAGAGTTAACAACTGCTTGATCAACTTCGCTTATCACTTCTCCGAAAATAGTATGAGAATTGTTAAGGTGCGGTGTTGGGACGTGCGTGATGAAAAATTGGGATCCATTTGTATTTGCTCCAGCATTTGCCATTGCTAATAGTCCTGGTTTAGTAAAAGTTCTCCCGCTCTGAAATTCGTCAACAAAAGGATAGTCAATATTGTTCCCTTGAAAGGGAAAAGAAGCAATGCCTTTATCTTTAGGACCTCCATATCCTTTAGCAAACGGGCAACCAGCTTGAATCATAAAGTCTGGGATAACTCTATGGAAAACGATACCATTATAAAAACCTCGACTAATTAAGAATAAGAAGCTGGCAACGGTCATTGGTGCATCGTCGTCAAACAAATTCAGACTAATATCCCCTTTATTAGTAACTATTACAATTTTAGTCATAAGAATGATAAATTTGATTCTTTTAAAAGTATTAAGATTTATTTGTAAAAATAATTCATAAGATAGTCTATAAATCACATAAAAGATACTACCTACTTGCGTTTTCTTCTATGTGAAAACTTTAATAATAATCAGAATTATAAAGTTTTATATTAATATCAAAAAATTTATTTGCTATGGGATTGAAAAATGGCGGAGAATCAACCATCATATATTTCCTATTTTTTCAATCCAAAATCTATAGCTGTTATTGGAGCAAGCCCTACTTCTGGAAAAGTAGGTAACACAGTTTTAAATAATATTATTAAATCTGGATATGATGGAAAAATTTATCCTATTAATCCTAAAGCTAATGAAATACTTGGACATAAAGCATACCAAAGCGTATTGGATGTTCCTGATGAGATTGATGTAGCAATTTTCATTATTCCTGCAAAATTCGTAGCCTCCGTTGCTGAAGAGTGTGGTAAAAAGGGTGTGAGAGGTTTGATTATCATATCTGCTGGATTTAAAGAAATTGGTGGTGAAGGCGTTGAGCGTGAAGAACAATTGATTAAGATTGGAAAAAAATACAACATGAGGATTTTAGGACCAAATTGTCTCGGTTTCTTAGGTTTACGTTATAATGGTTCGTTTGCGGCAGAAACGCCTAAAAAAGGTCATATTGCAATGATATCACAATCAGGAGCAATGTTAACTGGGATGATGGACTATTCCATGACGCAAGCTTTTGGTTTTTCGTGCAATATAAGTTTAGGAAATAAGGCAGATATGGGTGCTGTAGATTTTATCGATTACTTGGCAAACGACGATGAGACAAAAGTTATTCTATGTTACTTGGAAAGTATAAACGATGGTGATAGATTTTTAGAGGTGTTACCTAAAGCGACTAGAAAAAAACCAGTTATAATATTAAAATCAGGAGTGAGTGAAGCAGGCGCAAGAGCAGCTTCGAGTCATACCGGTGCGTTAGCTGGAGCTGATATCGCATATGATTTAGCTTTTGAAAAATGCGGTGTCGTTAGAGCAAAAACGATTGAAGATCTTTTTGATTATGGAGAAATTTTTCTTTATCAACCTATTCCAAAACTTAATTCTTTTGCGATAATTACTAATGCTGGAGGGCCTGGTATTGTAGCAACTGATGCATTTGAGCGAGAAGATTTAAAATTTGCTGGTTTTTCTGAAGGGATTCTTCATGATTTAAGAGAAAATTTGCCATTGGAAGCAGCTATTTTTAATCCTATTGATATTGTAGGAGATGCTACACCAGATAGATACGAATTTACGATTAAAACTGTATTTGGTGTTAATGAAAAGAGCGAAACTAACGAAGATATCACCACAGAGGGGGCCTTAATAATAGTGACACCTCAAGCTCAAACAAGACCAACCGAAGTTGCTAAGTTAATTCATGAGATTTCATCTAATCATTTGAGAAGACAAGGAAAACCAATTGTTTGTTCTTTTATAGGCGAAAAATCGATAGCAGAAGGGAGAAATTATTTAAAACAAAATCATATCCCTTGCTATCATTTTCCCGATAGAGCGGCTCATTCGCTTAAAACTCTAACAAAGTACCGCGAATATTTAAATTCTATTCCATTAGATGAAAGAATTATTCCAAATTTTGATGTAAATAAAGGAAGGGTTAAAGAAATATTTAATAGTGCCAGAGCTGACGGTCGTATTGTTCTTTTAAGCTACGAAACCAGCGAAATTTTTGAATGTTATGGAATTGTATCACCAAAATCAAGATTGGCCAGAACTCCAAAAGAAGCAACGAAATTACAAGAGGAAATTGGAAAATCAGTAATGAAAATAGTGAGTCCGCAAATAATTCATAAAACTGATGTTGGTGGGATTGCCTTAAATATTGAAACTCCTCAAGACGCATTTGAGGCTTATATTCAAATTATTGACAATGTTAAAAAATTTGGTCCGCAAAACTCTCGAATTTATGGTGTAGAAGTTCAGGAAATGATAGACTTTAAAAAGGAGGAGAAAGTAAACGAGTTAATTATTGGGATGTCCAAGGATCCCGTTTTTGGGCCAATATTAATGATTGGAACTGGAGGGATTTACGCCAATTTTATGAAAGATGTGGCCTTTGGATTAGCATATAAATTTACAGAGAAAGATGCTAAAGAAATGCTACAGAAAACTAAAATCTATAGCCTTTTAGAAGGCGTAAGAGGAGAAAGTCAATCAGACATCAACGCAATCGTAGAAGTACTATTAAGGCTTTCTCAACTAGTCATTAATTTTCCAGAAATTGTCGAGCTTGATATTAATCCGCTTTTATCATTTATTAAAGGATATAGTGCGGTTGATATTAAAATAACTATAACACGTTAAAAAATTCTAAAAATAAAAATTTAATATAATAATATAAATATTGAGAAAAAAAATTTGAGAAAAAAATGGTAAAACCAATATATTTATGTTCTCTGCGAGAGAGAGTAGGAAAAAGCCTTCTTTCTATAGGAATTATGCAAAAATTACAGAATATGGGGAAAAAGGTAGCTTATTTCAAACCAATTGGTATCCCGAAAGGGGCATATTCTAGCAAATCTGACCCTGATGTAGGTTTTATCTTAAGTACAATTTTTATCACTTCGAAGCCTTACGAAATCGTAAGTCCTGTATCTATTCCAGACTGTTATTATGTAGATCTTATTGATGCAAACCAAAAAATAGAGCATTTAAATAAAATCAAATCAGCGTACGCAGAAATTTCAGCAGAAATGGAATATGTTATTATAGAAGGCGCACCAAGTATTAGAAAATTTATTAGAGTTGGCTTGGATGATGTTTCCATTGCTCAATCGGTAGGAATTAACGATTTAATTTACATTTCAATTGAATCATCAGACAAATGCATAGATAATCTATTTTTCACAAAAAACTATTTTGATTATAGGCATATTAATTTTAAAGGGGTCATATTTAATAAAATAGATTTTGACTATATTGCTCGTATTGAGGAATTAGAAGAAAATCATATTAGAAGATATAATATTCCTGTGATTGGTAAGATAGAGAAAAGTGTTGAATTATTTAGTCCTAGAGTCTCTGAAATCATAGAAGTTATTGGTGGTGAGTTTATAAACGATGCAGCAGAATCAGGTCTAGATAATAGAATCGAAACATATATAATCGGCGCTATGAACCCTCAAGCTGCGTTAAAATATTTGCGACAAGTTAAAAAAGCTGCTGTAGTTACTGGCGGCGACCGTGTAGATCTAGCTTTAGCTGCATTAAACCAAGGTGTTTCGTGTTTGATATTAACAGGGTATATTCAACCTGATCTTAGCGTTATTACTGCTGCGAATGAAAAGAATATACCTATAATTCTATCGCCTTCCGACACGTATACGACCATAAGAAATATGGAAAGATTAAAGCCGGGAATTCAAAAAGACGAAATACATTTAGTCTTAGATTTTGTTGATAAATTTATTAACTGGGATTTATTATTAAAATAACAAAAATTTTTTAAATAAATTTTTTCTATTACTTTCTTTTTTTCATATAGAGAGTTAGAAAAGGTCATAAAAAGTTCAAAAAATGATCGAATTTGTTCATTTCTTATTTCTAGTTTTATATATAAAAATCCCCCTTCTTAGAAAAAGCCTCCTTTTTCAGTCATTTAACCAAATTATTATGACTATTTTCTGCCAATATTGATACATAGAAATACCGAGAGAGTCATTATTTCTATATGAAATTTACTATTTTTTTCAGATATTAGATTTAGGATTTTTCCAAAAAACTTATTTCGTAATGTCATAACAAAAAAGTAAAAATAAGCTATGATTTATTAGTTTATTCTTTTATTCCTTACTAGAGGTGGTATAAGAAATGATGAAGCCTAGTGTTATCGAGGAATCAATTGAAAAAGCGGTTAAAAGCTACAGCAACATAAAAAAAGCTCTTAAAGGATTGATGGACATTGTGAGAATAAGCAATCCTTCTGATAACGACATTTATTTTAAATTAGCTCAAGATAATATTGTTGTTCTATATCACAGTGTTGTAGACCTAATTATGAACGACACTGGGATAAAACAATTAAAAAAAAAGTTGCGGGAATCTGAAATAAGTAAAGATACCCAAATTAACAAATTTTTACAGAGCAACAAATAAAACGCTCTTTTTATTATTAAATATTATTTTAAAATCTTACCGGTTTCTAAAAACCATAAATATAGATCGAGCTCGGCTAAGTTAATTCCTGATTTTTCAGCTATGTCTTTCAATAATTCTTCAATTTTCAAATATTTCTTTTTTGACATTACTTTTGGTTTATTAATTAAATTATTTCTCGCTAGGAGGTCTACGATATGAAAATCTACAATGGCATAATTCTTGTAGCCTATATTTCTAAGAAAATGACTTGCTTCCTTATATCCTAACCCTTTTATATTTCTAACAATCCAATCTCTTAACTCTTTCTCTTCTTTGTTAGATTTTATTTTATTTTTTAAATTTTTCATATTATTTCTTGCTTCCACGATATATTTTGCTCTTATATTTGGAAATCTATAACCGAGTTCCTTGAATCTATTCGCTAATTGAAACTCATTTAGCTTCAGGAAACCATCTTCAATACCTTCGTGTATTTCTATACACTTATCCGCGCTACAATTGGCGGTCATAATACAGAAACAAAGTTCCTTGAAAATATCATTAATAGATTGGTTTTTAATCTCAGCAAATTCCTTTATTCGTGAATCAACTAGATTTTTTATATCACTATTTTTGAGATTTTTAAGTGAACGTAATAAATCCTTCATTTTTTGCATTTAATGAAGCAAAATTTAAAATAAAGATTATTAAATACTATAAGGTTAAAACAAATTATCTATTTATCCCCCCCAAAATAAATTTAATGGATTATATTTTATTTTAATTTATATTTCTCAACGAGAAGTGAATTAGTATGAATTCCCAAAAACGAAAGGTTATAGTTCTTGGCTCGATTGCTTTTGATTATATAATGGGATTTGCTGAGAATTTTGTTAATGCTGTTTCAATTGATCACGTAAAAGAAGAATATCAAAGTACCGTTACAGCAGATAGTCGCTTTCAGTATTTTGGCGGTACGGCAGGTAATATAGCTTATAATCTTGGCTTATTAAATCTTGCTGAAATTCATTTATTAGGTTCTGTTGGAAAAGATTTTGAAAGTTTAGGATACAAAGAACATATTGAGAAGTTTGCGAATATAGATTTAGGAGTTGATGTGTATGATGACTTGTTTACAGCAGCATGCTATATAGTAAATGATGTTAAATCTAATCAAATGATTATTTTCCATGGCGGGGCCCTGGAAAGATGTAAAGATATTGATTTAAGGAAAAAAATTAGAGATCCAGAAAATTATATTTATGCGATTAATTCAACACAAAATGTAGATGCTATGGTCAATTTTGCTCATCAGTTATACGATTTGAAGATTCCACAGATATTTGATCCTGGACAAGTGACTCCACTTTTCCCTAAAGAATTATTAATTGATATTATTAAAAAGACAGACATTTTAATTGGTAATAAATACGAAAATGAGCAAATAAAGAATAAAACTGAAATGTCAGACGAGGAGCTATTAAAATTTATGAAAGCAATAATTATAACTAAAGGCCCAGACGGTTCAGAATTAATCTATAAAGACAAGAAAGATAATATCTATAGAGTTGATATTCCAATTAGTAAACCAGAAAAAATAGTGGATACAACAGGCGCTGGGGATGGCTATAGGGCAGGTATTTTGACAGGCTTATCTTTAAATATGACTTTATTAGATTCTTGTCGCTTAGGTTCTGTAATAGGCTCGTTTGTTATTGAAACTAGTGGAGCTCAAACCCAGAGTTATTTTATTGAAGATATAAGAAAGCGTTTTCTACAAACTTATAAATACCTCCCTCAGGAATTAGAAGGGCTGTAACTCTCTAATTTCACTAATTTTTATCCTGATTTATTTATTCACTTTTTAAAAAATAAAAT
>JBHLQY010000045.1:0-19397 GCA_048883105.1 Candidatus Thorarchaeota archaeon
ATTCTGAATTATTAAAGCATAAGGATTTACAATTTATTGATTTAGATGATCGACCACCAGTAGAGTTAGAAATTCTTAAAGGTAAAATCCTAAAAAAAATCAAAGTAACTGGTTATTGGCAAGATATTGATGTAGTTATAACCATTCCCTGTGTGAAAATGCATATGCATTGTGGAGCCTCTTTAGGCTTTAAAAATCTCAAGGGATTAATATATAAAAAAAAAAAAATTGAACTTCATCATTTTCAAGCACCGGATTTAATTGAGAATTTGAAAAAATCTATTGAAAAAGTTAAAGAATTAGATGTTGCTATTGCAGACCTTGCACATGTAATCCATGCTGACTTGGCTGTAATTGATGCTTCTTATGCTCAAGAAGGAATGGGACCTTCATCAGGAAATCCTGTAAAATTAGACACAATTATCGCATCTACGGATTATCTTGCAGCAGACATTATAGCACTTGCAATAACTCAGCCAGAATGGACATTAGAAAATGTTCCTCATTTAAAACTCATATCAGAAATAATACCAAATGCACCAAAAAGCCGTAAAGACATTATTACAATTCCAGAAAATATTCAAGAATTTGTTAGACCTTTAGAACCCCCTCCAACTTCAATAAACATTAAATATAAAAATGTGAATTTAATAGACATCGATTCATGTTCTGCTTGTTTATCCACAATATTCAATTTATTGAAAAATAACAAAGATTTTATTGACAAACATTTTACACCCGAAAATCCATTAAATTTAGCAGTAGGAAAAGGAATAAAACAAACAGATATTTATGATGAGACTTTCTTAATTGGTAATTGCACATATAATCAACGAGAAAATGGTATTTTTATTAAAGGGTGTACCCCTGTTGAGTCAACTATTTTTGAAACTATAAAAAATAAGGTCAGAGAAAAATAGAAATAAAAAAAATTTTAAGTAAGTCTATTTATTATCGAAGTAGCAAAAATCTTAGCATTCTCAAGATCTTGAGCATCAGGATGTCCTTTAACCAAATTTAGCCAATCTTCTTCAGATTTCTTCCTTTCTTCCGGTGATAATCTACTTCTCATAGCCTGTCTTTGCTCTTCCGCCTTTTCAACTAAATTTTCTCCGCAACAATCGAACATACCCAATACTTCACAATTGCTTTTTTCTATAATTGTATTTACTGATTTAAAACAATCTGGATAAGCTCCTTTTTGAGGGGCTTCATGTGTATAGAAATAAACGAATTTAGGTGGAAGATCAGCTGCTTTTTTAACAAAAGCTGTGAGCTTTCTAGAAACATTAAACCCAAAGAGACCAGAACCTATAAAAGCAACATCGTATGAACTTAACGAACTTGGATCAGCACCTTTAATATCCAAGAGATCAACTTCATGTTCGGTTATTCCTTCTTTTATGGCTTTAGCTACTTTTTCAGTATTTCCAGTTGTAGAAAAATAAGCAACTAATATTTTCAAATTAATCACTAAAGTTATCTAGTTTGGAATTAATTACATAGAAAGTATTAACATTTAAAAAAAAGATTATGATGGTTTATATTTTACTTCCACAAGTAGGACAAAAGTTTTGGTATTGACTATCTAATTTACCTCCGCACAATGGACAATATTTAACTATGTCAGATTCAATTGTTTTAACTTGGCTATATTGAGTTTGCTGCTGATACGGCAACTGGCTAATGACTTGTGAATCTTGGCTTAGTAACGCTGAAACTTCTGTACCACAATGAACGCATCTGTTTTCGGGTCTAGAATAATATATAATCAGATAAATGAAAAAACCAATTCCAAACGTACAACAGAATAAAATAATAGCTAATAATGCATCAATTGGTTCTCTATGGAGTAAAACGTTTTGCTGACAATGCGAACAAAAACCCATTGGAGTAATACTTGTCATAATAATAATCCTCAATAATTCTTTACTTTTTCAAAATGAATTGAATTCTAAGATATTCAAAAACAATACTCTCTTATAATTTTTATACTTTTAAATATTTGATTTAAATGAAAATAATGAATCTAACTCAAAAAGCATTTTTCATAGTTATTGATGGCGTAGATGGGTGTGGAAGTACCACTCATAGTCGTCTTCTTGCTGGATTTTTGGAGAGTGAAAATCTCAAGGTCCATTTAACTCAAGAACCTTCCAAAAGCGAAATAGGCGTTTTATTAAGAGAATTCTTGAAAAATAATAATATTCCACCTACTACTGACGCTCTTTTGTTTGCAGCGGATAGAGATCTCCATTATAATAACGAAATCAAGAAAAAACTTGACGAGGAATATATTGTAATATCAGATCGTTATATTGAATCTTCCATTATATACCAATCATTACAATCTGATGAGATCTCTGTAAAATGGGTAAAAGAGATTAATAAATTCGTAGATCAACCAGATTTAACTATTATTTTAGATATCGATCCTAGAGTCTCTTTAGCAAGAAAAACCGAACAGAAATTAGAAAAATTTGAAGACACACCTTTTTTGAACAAAGTTAGGGATCTTTATCTAAGAAGAGCTAAAAAGTTAGGTTATTATATTGTTAACTCTGACGATATTATTGAATTTGTACAAGAAAAAATTCAAAAAATCGTTATTGATAAATTAAAAGAATAAGAAATAAATCTTTATTTTTATTTTAAATTTAAAGCGAAAATTACATCATATTAATTAAAATTAGACCTAAAGTGAAAGAGGACAACTCATTTAAAAATCAACTGTTTAAAAAAGAAAGAGTTTTCAATTATGTTCAAAAATTTAGCTTTCCTCGACTCACTGGAACTGATGGTGAAAAAGAAGCTGTTAAACTGACTGTACAGACCTTTAAAGAGATAGGATTTAAGGATAATGAAATTCAAAGAGAACCGTTTGAGTTATCAGATTTTTACTCTACGACCTTAGTTAAATTAATTGCAATAATTAGTTTAAATTCTTTATTAATTTTTATATTGGCAATATACCTTTACCCAATCTTTACATTTTTTATAATTGGGTTAATGTCTTTAATTGTTTTTCTAATTGTTAAAGGTTTAAAATATCCTGAAAAGAAAAGATTTTGGGGCGAATATTTTGGAAATACAGTTCAAGCCACTAATGTTTTTTTAACAATTCCAGCGAAATTATTGCCAATAGAGGAAGCCGGAAATATTATAATTTCTGCTCATTTGGATTCAAAATCTCAAACATTTAAAACTGTGTGGAGGATACTATCGTATAGAATTTGGTTATTTTGCGGTATTATTCTTGGTGGTTTTTACATTGCATTTCTCCTTTATACTTACAATATCGTAGAACTTAATTATCAAATTGTACAAATTGGCATCTGGACATTAACGGTTTTAATTTCTTTCTCGAATTTAATATTAATATTCCTTAACACTCATAACAAATCCCCAGGTGCTTTAGACAATGCTTCTGGCATGTCTATTGTATTTGAGTTGAGTAGATATTTTAAAGATCATAAATTAGATAATTTCAATATATGGTTTTGTCAATTTTCTGGAGAAGAATTAGGAACTATGGGCTCAAGAATTTTTGTAAATAATCGCGAAGACCAATTCGTTAAAGATAAGGTTTTTCAATTAAATTTTGATATGGTTTCTTCAGCTAAACGCAAAAAAAGAAATAGGGTTGAATATTTGAAATCGTATGGATTATTCCCCCGTAAAAAGGTCGCACCAATCCTGAGCAAGTATCTAGATAAAGCAGCATCGGAGGAAAATGTAAAAATTTGTGGTTTTCATATAACAACAGGCGCACACTTAGATTCTGTTGCATTTCATTTAAGAGGGTATAGTGCTGTTGATATTACGACTAGAGATGCTGCATTTTATACACATAATAAGGGTGACACTCCAGATAAAGTTGATCCTCATGTTTTAGTAGAAGCATGCATAATTGCTCGAAGAGTAATTTTAATGCTTGATAAAGATTATAAGATATTATGTGAAAATCGAGAAATAGTGTGTTAAAAAGAATGAGAAAGACATTAGCAGAAAAGGTTTTATTAGAACATTCGGATTTAAAGGAAATATCACCTGGACAGTTTGTAGAATGCAATATTGATTTAATAATGGTTCACGAGCAATTAGGGGGAAGAATTCATAAAGAATATGAAAAACTTGGAATTGATTACGTTTGGGACCCAAATAAAATCTTTTTTATACTGGATCATTGGGTTCCTGCCCCTACGATATCTGCAGCTCAAATGCATCAAGATTGTAGAGCCTTTGCCAAAAAATATAAATTTATCCATAATATGGGAATGGACAAGGGAATTTGCCATCAGGTATTACCAGAGATGGGATTTTCACGACCAGGAATGCTAATTGTTGGTTCCGATAGTCATACAACTACTTATGGAGCATTTAATTGTTTATCTACAGGTATCGGAGCTACTGATGTTTCAGTTGTTTTTGCTACTGGTAACTTATGGTTTAAAGTCCCAGAATCATTTAAGATCAAATTATCTGGAGAATTACAAAGAGGAGTAATGTCGAAAGATTTTATTCTAACTTTAATTGGAGACATTTCTACCAAAGGTGCTATTTATAAATCACTGGAATTTCATGGAGAAGGTGCCAAATCATTATCAATTGACGGAAGAATGACAATTTCTAACATGATCGTTGAAGCTGGAGCAAAATTCGGAGTGTTTTTACCAGACAAAAAATTAGAGAAATGGCTAAAAAACAGAACTAATGAACCATATAAATTTTTAACTCCTGATGACGGTGCAGTCTATGAAAAAACTTTCGAGTATAACTTGTCAGAAATAACTCCTGCTGTGGCAAAACCGTCTAGTCCCGGTAATTTAGCTAAAATTGAAGAAGTAGAAGGAATCGAAATCGATCAAGCGTTCATTGGAAGCTGTACAAATGGTCGAATGGAAGATTTAAGAATTGCGGCAAAAATCCTAAAAGGCAAAAAAATTCATCCAAAAACAAGGTTAATCATAATTCCTGCCTCTAAGGAAATTTTTAAAAAAGCATTAAAAGAAGAATTAATTGAAATTTTTATTGAAGCTGGTGCTGTAGTTGGAAATTCAACATGCGGTCCTTGTATAGGAGGACAACTTGGTGTATTAGGAGCAGATGAAATTTGTATAAGTTCTACTAATAGAAATTTTATGGGAAGGATGGGAGATCCAAGCTCTGAAGTTTATCTAGCTTCGCCTGCGACAATTGCTGCTTCCGCTTTAGGAGGAAAAATTACCGATCCAAGGGAGGAGAGATTATAATTGATAGAGAAAATCCAAGGTTTTGCTTATATCTTAGGGGATGATATTAATACTGACGATATTGTGCCTAGTCATACTTTAACTATGAGGAACCCCAATGAAATGGCAAAATGTGCCCTTGAATTTATCGATCCTAGTTTTGCTAAAAAAGTTGATAAGGAAAATATTATAATTGCAGGGGAAAATTTCGGTACAGGAAGTTCTCGTGAAGAAGCCGTTAATGTATTTAAAATTCTTGGAATTAAAGCAATTATAGCAAAATCCTTCGCGAGAATTTATTTTAGGAATTTAATAAATGTAGGTATACCTGGAATAACTTTAAACTGGGATGAAAATTCATTTTCTAAAGGAGATAATTTGGAAATTTCCCTTGAAAAAGGTGTTATTTTCAATATAACTAAAAATGTTAAAGTTAAATTCACAAAACTGCCTGAATTTTTAACAACAATTTTAAATGAAGGTGGAATAATCAACCAGTTAAAGAAAATTCTTTCAAAATAAGATTTTAAAATAAATTTTGTATTTCTTTCTGAATTTTTTCAATTCTTTTTTTAGATTTCAATAAAATTTTACTTTTACCGTATTTTGTAAACCAAGTCTGAAATCTCTCTTCAATTGTAACTTCTCTTCTTCCCGCCATGTATTTATCTGCTAAACATACAATTTTTTCTTCTAACGTCTCTGGCAAATAACTAGAATCTTTGATTTTTAGGTTTAATTCAATAATGTCTTCTTTATCTAAACCTCCTAAAATATGGGTTTCACATATCCTTGCGATTTTCTCTGGAAAACCTCTCTCTCTCAATATTTTACCCCCTATTAAGGCATGATTAAAACCATGTGTTTTAGATCTTCCAATGTCGTGTAAAAGGGCACCAATTTCTACCAAATCTTTATCAACCTTAGATTTACTTATGTTACTCGCAATTTCTAAAGCTTTTTCAGCAACGTTCATTGAATGACGCCGAACTGAATATGGAACTTTTAATCTTTTCAACAATTCTAATGCAAAATCCCGATCGGGTAAAACTGAAGCTTGTTCTTCTTTTACCATTATAATTTATAAATTAATACTTAAGTTTAAGTTTTAGTTTTTTAAAGAGATGATTAAAAATTTAAATTTACAAACCTACTATTGACGATATTTTAACCTAAGCAAAAAATTTTTAATTTATTCACGTTTTTTAAAACTAAAGAAGTAGAAAAAGAACAAGCTCAATAAAAAAATAAAAAATAAGGCGGCTTGCTTGGCTAAAAAGAAAAAAGAACTGGAAAAAGAGAAAGAAGGAAATGATGATACACTCGATTTAGACTTTGAGGAAGATTTTGAAGAGGATCTCAACCTAGAAGAAGAACTAGATTTACTTGACACCGAGGATTTGGAAGCAGAGTTAGAAAAAGAGGAAAAATTAATTGACAAAAATGAGGCTCAGAAACAACTATATTTATCGTGTGGAATACACATTGGTACGAAATTATTATCTGGCGATGCCCGGAGATTTATCTACAGACAAACTAACTACGGATTGTATGTCATCGATTTAACTCAAACTGACGAACGTTTAAACATTGCAGCAAAATTTTTAAGCAAATATGTGGAGGACGGAAGTGATAGAGTTATTGTCAGTTCCGTTCGACGATACGGCAAGGAACCAGTTCAAAAATTTTGCGAGGTGCTTGGGTGCAGAGCTGTTATTACTCGTTTTATTCCTGGAAGCTTAACAAATCCAATTATCGAAACTTACATTAAGGATGCCTCAGTAGTCGTCATTGTTGACCCGCATGCTGATAAAGTGGTTTTACGAGAAGCTCAATTAGCTAGAATACCGGTGATTTCTTTATTTGACACTGATGATACTCTTACTGGCATTGATCTTGCGATTCCAGCTAATAATCGAGGTAAAAAAGCACTTGGTTTAGCATTTTGGCTGCTAGCTAGACAAATTATGCTTGAATTAGGAAAAATCTCAAGTGAGGACGAATTTCCTTATACTCTCGAAGAATTTACGAGCAAGATAACACCAGTTTATCGTCAACAACAAACATAAATTATTAATTATTAAATTCTCTATTAAATAGATTTTAGTTTCTTACTATAATTCTTAGATATCTTTTAAAATATGGATATAAGATTTTTAATTTTAATTCAATTTGCATTAATTAGAGATTTAAGACAAATTTGATGTGATATAGCGATAAAAAAAATTATTGCTTTTTCTGGTAAAGGAGGCGTTGGGAAAACAACTGCTTTAGTTTTGTTTTTAAAATATATTCTCGAGACCAAAAATAAACCAGATGTTTTAGTTATAGATTCCGATCCAGATGCTAATATTGCTGATGTGATTGGTGAAGATGTAAGATTTTGCGACACCATTGGCGGAAAAATGACGGTCTTAAAGGATAAAATTCAAAAACAGAAATTACCTCTTGATATGCCAAAAAATCAAGTAATAGAATCAGATGTATTTGAGTGTCTTATTGAAATGGATGCGTTCGATCTTTTAGAGATGGGTAGACAAGAAGGAGAGGGCTGTTATTGTTTCATTAATTCTGTCTTAAAGAATGTTATAGACACTTTATCTAAAAATTACGACATTACTCTCTTAGATTCACCAGCTGGTTTAGAGCATTTTGCTCGAAAGACGGGTAGAAACGTTACCGATCTCGTTATAGTAACAGACCCGAGCAAGATGGGTATTCACACTATGAAACGCATACTTGAAATAAAAAATGAATTAAATTTGAAATTTGAAAATGTCTGGGTTCTCGGGAATCGTTTCCCCGAAAATCTTAGAGATATTTTAGAAAAAGAAGTAGAAAAGTTAAAAGACGGTAACATTCATTTGTTAGGATTCATTTCAAATGATGACGAGATTAGTAGAATTAACCTAACAGGAGGAAATCTATTAGAAATTCCAAAAGAAAATCCCTCTTATAAAAAAGCTAAAGAAATATTCGGAAAAATTGTCTAAATTGTGATCTATTTTTATTAAAATTAAAACTATTTTAGACTAGTAGGATTATTAGTTATTTATTCATTATCTATATTTAAAATATAAAAAATAATAGATCTAAAATGGTTAAATACACTGGAAGTGAAATTATTTCTAAATACTTAATTAAAGAAGGCGTAAAATACGTTATTGGCATCCCTGGGCATGGATGTCTTGCTCTCGTAGACGCTTTCTATAAAGATAAGGATAACCTTACTCTTATTCAACCTAAGCAAGAAATGGCAGGTATTCATCTCGCAGTAGGATATTATAGAATAACAGGTAAACCTTTAATAGTTTTCACATCCACAGGACCAGGTGCTATCAATACCGCAATAGGTTTGGCCGATGCATATGTGGATTCGATGCCCGTTTTGTGTATTACTGGAGATACTCACGTACATATGCGAGGTAAGGGGGTTTTACAAGAAATTGAACGGTCAAGAGATTCGGATATGCCAAGAATTTTAGAACCTATAGTTAAACGTAGCTGGCAGGTGAGTGATGTAAAACAGCTACCAACAATAATGCAACGATCATTTAATCAAATGCTACAAGGTCGTCGGGGACCTGTGCATATTGACTTGCCAATGGACGTTCAGGCAGACGCAATTGATATAAAAATCCCTGAACCTTTAGAAAGAAGAGCCGCAGGCAGGATCTTAGGAGACCCTGAACAAATTAAAGAGGCAGTAGAATTATTAAAAACTGCAAAAAGACCGGTATTATTTTTAGGTGGAGGAGTGGTAACATCTGAAGCATTTTCAGAAATAAAAGAAGTAGCAGTAAAGCTTGGTGCTGCAGTTGTGGTTACAATGATGGCAAAAGATGCTTTCCCAAATGATCATCCCTTATTTTGTTGGTCTGCTGGTAGCAAAGGAACTACGATTGGATTAAAAATGACGTCGACTGCTGATGTAATTTTAGCAGTTGGGTGTCGTTTTGCTGATGAAACTGCAAGTTCATATAAAGATGGCGTGAGTTTTTCAATTCCTCCCACGAAACTTATACAAATTGATGTTGATCCTCACGAAATCGGTAAAAATTACCCAGTTACAGTAGGAATAATTGGGGACGCTAAAGCGTGTTTGAAACAAATTATTGATATATTAAACGCTGAAGGATTTTCAAAAAATTATGAGAACACAGATTTTTTCAAAGAAATGCAAGAAGAAAAGAAAAAATGGTTTGAATTTATTAATAAACATCGAGATGATTCGAAAATACCTGTCATGATTTCCACTGTGCTTAAAGAAGTGAGAAAATTTTTCGATAGGGATGCTGTATTCGTCACAAGTTCTGGAAACGTTCAAGCTCAAATGCTTCAAGAATTAGAATTTTACGAACCTAAAACTTGTATAACTGCTGGTGGTTTCTCTACTATGGGCTATAGTGTACCTGCTACAATAGGAGCTAAATTAGGTTCAACTGATATTGGCAAACTTAATCGCCAAGTAGTTGCTCTTGTTGGTGATGGTGATTTCATGATGACTCTTTCTGAGCTCTCAGTTGCGGTTCAATTAGGTTTGGACAATATTTTCTTTATTGTAATAAATAACCATGGTTGGATTGCGATTAAAGACCTTCAGCAAGCCGCTTTTGGAGAGGTTCGAGGGTATGGAACAGCTTTTGAAGATAAAGATGGAAATACTTATTCACCTGATTTTGCAAAAATAGGGGAAGCCTTTGGTTGCTATGCCGAGAAAATTTCAAAAAAAAAAGAGATTATACCTGCGTTAGAAAGAGCAGCTAAATCACGTAAACCTGCTGTTATAGAAATCTTAGTGAATCGTGAGTTTCCCTATACTGGAAGCCCAGCCGTAGGTTGGTGGGATGTTCCAATTCCAGAATATTTATCGGAACGCCGAAAAAAATACGAAGAAGAAATAAAGGGAGAAAAATTATAATATTCATTTAACGGAACGAAAAGAATGAACAAATTATTAACACCAGAGAAGATATTTGATAATGTAATTAATAATAATATGAGTTATAATGAGGCTATTGAACTATTAATATCTATCATTGAAGTAAGTGAAAGTGAGGCTATTAGGGTCAAATGTATAGAAGTGTTAAGTAAGTTAGATTTAAAAAGTAAAAAAATATTTAAAACTCTTGAAAATTATTTGTTATCAGACGAAACTTCATCGGTAAGGGCAGCTGCCGCTAAAGCGTTAGTGTCCAAATTTCCAAAAGGTAGCGTAGTTCCATTAAGATATACAATTAGGCACGATAAATCTGCAATCGTATTAAAAACACTGGCATATTCTTTAGAGAATGCGGATAACCAAAATTTTAAAACTTTGAAGAAAGAATTAACTGCGAATTTTGAGAGAATTGCGATGATATATGGAATTTTTCCAAAAGAATTGTTATTACTTTTAGATTTAGAATTTGATATTGACTTTTTTAACGAATCTAGATCAAGTTCCGTGTTTGGTGTGAGATATGGTATTTCAAAAAGTTTTGCAGTAAGAGATACTCACGTAAGAGCATTATATATTAGAGGATTAAGTGTCCTTCCAGAATCAATAGGTTCTTTCAAGTACTTAGAACATTTAGATTTATGCAATAATAACATCAGCAAAATTCCTGAATCAATAGGATCACTCACTTCTCTTAAAGCATTATGGTTAAGTAATAATAACATTGAAAACATTCCTGGGTCAATCGGATCGCTAATATCCTTAGTGTCATTAAAGCTAAATAATAATAAAATTCAAAAAATCCCAACAGCTATAAAAAATTTAACAAATCTCAAATATTTAGATTTAAAAAATAATAAAATTCGAGAAATACCTGATATTTTAGAATCTCTTAAGTTCTTAGAGCAATTAGACTTAAGATATAATAGAATTGAAAAATTTCCCGAGTCAATAGGGTTCCTCTCTTCACTTGAAGAATTATGGTTAAGTAATAATAATCTTGAAAAAATTTCCGAAGGATTAAAGAATCTTGAGAATTTGAAGTATTTAGATTTAGGAAATAATAATCTCCGAAATATTCTGGAATCAATAGAAGATTTAAAAAAAGGGAATATAAAGATATTATATTATTGAGAAACCACATTATTAAAAATAAATCAGATGGCGTAAATTGAGAATTTTTTATCTAATTTTCTCTTTAGGATATTAGGAAAATTAAAATTTTTAGAATAATAATTAAATATGAGAAGATCAATCTTTTTCTGTTCATTAATATAATTATAATCTAAATCTCTTTTCTTCTTTTCAATTATTTTTTTAACAAGTTGCTCTACCAGCTCTTTAGTGTTAATATCAGGTTTTATAAATGGTAAAGTATGAATACCTGTTATTTGAATACTACTAGTATTATTTATGATTCCTTTAGCAAGGTAATTATATAAAGAGCTGTTTAATAGGCCTAACGCATACTCTACTGAAATAGAATTGTTTTTAATAGTAAATCCCATAGCTTTATTCGAATCCCAATAACATCCCCTTGGCATATAACGAGCTGCAAGTCTTGAGCTAACCCCACTTATAACAATTCCTTCTTCTTCAAAGGGAACATTTTTAGGAATATCATAAAGTGGAAGTGAATTTTTATCCCATTCTAATGCTTCCATAATAGGTCTATAGTATTGATCTGCTCCACCTCTTTTCAAATATGGTTTCCATCTATCAGTTTCAAATTCATCCTTAGTTATGATTTTATATTTCTTATTAGGATCTATTATCTTCTCATTTTTCTTTTTAAAGATATTTGCTAATTTAGTCCCTTCAACGGCGCCAATATATTTTAAATTATTATGCGTATGCATACCAATATGTCCTTTAATGTGAGCTTCCAATCTTGGTGAATTTTCAAATAAATTGATAATTTCTTCTTCTACATCGGTAAAAAACAATTTATATGGTAATAGATGATATTTCTTCTGTTTAAATTTATGGATTATTTTAGGATTTTGATATTCGTCTTCATTTTTAACTCTCGGGATGACTTTCATTATATTTTCTTTTCTCTGAATTCGATTCTCTTTACCAACACATTTCTCAAGGATTATTATAGCGGGACTGGGACTCACACCTTGATTCTCAAAAAGATCCTTTGGTGCTAATAATATTTCGCTGATTTTACAATTTTCTAAAATGAATTTCCTTAATTTAGTATGCGTATTGAGGGTCAGAAAGGAATCACTGGTTATAAAAGCTAATTTTCCTCCATTTTTTAATCGCCAAATACTATTAATAATAAACATTGCATAAGTTTCATGAGAATTTATTTTTCCGTATATTTTTCTTAATTTCTCTTTTTGATTACGGACATACATACTAGCTTTATTAAGATATGGAGGATTTCCAACGATAAAATCATATTCATTGTAAGAATCTGGATACATTGCTAACAATGTATCTTGGGCTTTAAATGAAACATTTAATCTCTCAATATTTTGTTTATAATCTAGATTAATATCAAAAGAAAAAATTTGCTCTGGGTTTACTCCAATTTCCAATAATTTTTCAATAAAAATACCTGGCCCTACACAAGGATCTAAAATTTTCTGGTTATATTCAATTGGACCTAATCTTGAAATAATATATTGAGCAGTTTTTGAAGGAGTTAAAACAGCTCCTAATTCTTTATTACTAAACTCGATGACTATTCAACACAATTTATTCTTTAACTATAATTTATTATAATTTACTAACCTTTTATTTTTAAATATGTCCTACTTAATATTTATGAGGTAGGAATTAATACCAAATAATTTTAATAAAAATTATTTAATTTAAATAGCAATGACAAATCAAAATAAAATTAGTATAGATGTAGGTTCTCCTAAAAAACCTATTGATCCTATGATATATAGTAATTTTATCGAACATCTAGGGGAATGCATTCACAATGGTTTATGGGCGTATGATCCTGTCAATGTCCCATTAGTTAATGAAAATCCATTCTTAATAGGGGTGAGAGAAGACATTTTACAAGCGTTAAAAGATTTGAAACCTTCAGTCTTAAGAGCGTTCGGAGGGTGTTATTCTGATGTTTATCATTGGAAGGACGCAATTGGTCCAAGAAATTCACGAAAATATGTTAAAAATTTGTTTTGGGGTGTCCAAAAAGGAGCGCCAGAAGGAATTGGACCTGATATCGAAAATCAATTTGGTACCGACGAATTTTTAACTCTATGTGAAGAAATCGGTGCCAAACCTTACCTTAACGTGAATTATGGTACAGGGACACCTGAAGAGGCAGCAGATTGGGTAGAATATTGTAATGGCTCTGGTGATACCGAATATGGTGCTTTAAGAGCGAAAAATGGAAGAAAAAAACCTTATAATGTCGAAATTTGGGGTATTGCAAACGAAATTTATGCTTTTTGGGAAGTGGGATACGAAAAATTTCCCGAGAATTACGCAAGGAAATATCTTAAATTCGCAAAGAAAATGAGAGAAAAAGACCCAACAATTAAATTGGTCGCTTGTGGTTGGGAAAATTCGAAATGGAATTTTACCCTTTTAGAAAATATAGGTGAAGAATGGGTTGATTATTTAAGTGTTCATCGATATTTTCCTTATTATATAGGCAAGAGAAAGGAAACTAGCCATCCAGATAATCAAAAATGTTATCACGCATTAATGGCATCAAGTCCATTAATTGAAAACTTTATTAACGATACATGGAATGATATCGTTGCTGCACTGGGGAAAAATACTCACGTGCGTATTAATTTTGACGAGTGGGGCTTATTGTATTTATTTAAAGATAACATAAAAACCAATTATAACTTGCAAGATGGAATCTGGACGGCAATGATTTTGATGACTTTTCAAAAAATGTCAGATAAATGCCCAATGGCTAATTGGGCTCAGTTGATTAATTGTATTGGGACAATCCAAACAGATCCAGATGGATTAATCTTGACTCCAGTTTATTTAGTGTTCAAACTCTTTGTCGATCATACTTATAATAATCTAATTGAAGACGTGAATGTTAAATGCGAAATATTCGATTCAATGAAGTTTGGACGTATCCCAAAAACAACTAACGTTTCGTATATTGATTGTAATGCCACTATTAATGATGAAGGAGATAAATTATCGATATTGATTATTAATAAACATTTTACAGAAAAATTAAAAGCCCTTCTCGAAATAAATGGATTCGTACCTAAAGAACAAGGAGTAATTGTAGAGCTTAAGAGTCAATCTCCATTTGATTATAACACAATAGAAAATCGCAATAAAATTAAATTAGAACAAAAAAAACTCGAAGGGATCAAACCTAAAATGATGCTTGAACTGCCAGCTCATTCAGTTACGGTTATAAAATTAAACAAGAAATAATTCTTAAAAAAGGTAGGCACCATCCTTGGCAGAAGAAACGTGTGTCCTGTAAAAATTTAAATATCCTGATTTTATTTTAGGCTCTGGCCTCTTCCATCTTTTTAATCTTTCATTGAATTCTTCATCTGAAATCAATAAATTTAATTTACGCTTATCAATATCAATCTCGATGAAATCTCCATCTTGAACTATTGCTAAAGGTCCACCTTCTATTGCCTCCGGACAAACATGCCCAATACATGGACCTTGAGTTGCTCCGGAATAACGACCATCAGTAATCATCGCTACTGAATCTCCTAAACCCATACCAACTAAAATCGCAGCAGGGAGAGATAATTCTCTCATTCCCGGTGAACCTTTTGGACCTTCGTATCTAATGACTAAAACATCTCCTTCTTGAATTTTATTTGATAATAGCGCATCTTTTACATCTTCTTCACACTCAAAAACTTTTGCTGGTCCCTTATGTTGACGCATTTTTAGACTTATAGCGCTTTGTTTTATAATTGCACCATCTGGTGCTAGATTCCCTTTTAAAACTGCAATAGCTCCTTCGATTGCGATGGGATCTTCGAAATTTCGAATGATTTGGTAATCTTCTATCTCTACCAATTCAAGATAATCGTTTAAAGTTAACCCAAGGACTGATTTCGTCGATAAATCTAATAATTTAGATAATTTTTTCATTAGAACTCTCACGCCTCCTGCATTATGAAATTCAGTAAGATTGTATTCGGAAGCTGGTTTAAACTTGGCTAATAATGGTACAGACTTGCTAAATGTATCAAAATCAAAATGATTTAGATTCCCACCGATTTCGTGTGATAACGCACACATATGAAGTATCATATTAGTTGAGCCACCAAAAGCTAAAGCAACTTTAATAGCATTTTCTATAGATTTGTTCGTGATAATATCTAACGCTTTCGTCCTTTCATTAACTAATTCCATTATGCATTTACCAGTTTCTTTACATAAACCTTCCCTCTCTTTGCTAATGGCACCCATAGTAGCACAACCAGGTAATGAAAGTCCCATTGCCTCCACAATACATGCCATAGTATTAGCAGTCCCCATCATATTACAAGCACCAGGAGAGCAACAAGTTTCAGATTCAATAAGAAAAAATTCCTCTTTAGTAATTTTTCCTGCTTTATACAATCCAATTGCTTCCTTAACATCACATGTAACAAAAGTTTTTCCTTTAAGAGGGCCATCTTCGAAGGTTTTTGGTTCCATTATCCCCCCAGTTAAAAAAATCGTAGGGATATTACATCTAACAGCTGCTAATAACATTCCAGGAATGATTTTATCGCAAGAGCAAAGCATTACCATACCATCGAAATTATAAGCTTTAATCGTGCACTCTATTGACACCGTAATTATTTCTCTTGTGGGTAGAAGATAGTTAGAAAAAGTTCCAGAATTTGCGATTCCATCGCAAGATGCGATAGTATTAAATTCCATCGGTGTCCCACCTACTTTTTTTATACTTCCCTTAACTAATTCGCTTAATTTGCGCAAGTGTGTGTGGCCAGGATTTATTTCGTTCCAAGAATTAACAATCGCGATTCTCGGTTTTTCTAAATCTTCATAAGTATATCCGCAACCGAGATATAAAGCTCTTTCATATGATTTGCTAGGATCTAATTTATTCTTCTCAAATGTCATCGTTAAGTATTTTTACTATAGAGCTTTTATAAATTTAATTGATTATTGAATTTTGTCTAATTTATGTTAAAAGTCGGAATTATAGGAACTGGGGTTATTTTTAATCTTAATGTCTTAGGTTATTTGGATAATAAAGATGTAGAATTAACGTGTCTATGCAATAGAACTATTGAAAAAGCAAAAAATAAGATTAAACAGTTTAACTTAAATGAATCAATTCCAATTTATTCCGATTATAAAGAAATGTTAAATAAAGAAGATTTGGATATAGTGGAGATTCTTTTACCTCATAATCTTCACGCTGAAGCAACAATCTATGCTGCTAATAAAGGAATAAAAGGAATATCTGTTCAAAAGCCTATGGCGCTTTCATTAGAGGAAGCTGATCAAATGATTGAGGCATGCAAGGAATCGGGGGCAATACTTTCAATTTATGAAAATTTTGTTTTTGCACCTCACATTATGAGAGCAAAGGAACTTATTGACCAAGATTATATTGGAGATTTATCATCGATAAGAATTAAAATAGCAATGGGTGCCACTGGTGGTTGGGATATTCCAGAAAGCGTAAATTCATGGAGAAAAGATCCAAAACAAATAGGTGGTCATCCAACTCGAGGTTCTCCCGTATTACTAGATAATGGATGGCACGCTTTCACCTTAGGTTGGTGGTTTTTCGGAGAAGAAATTGAAAAAGTATTTGCATGGACAGATAACTACCAAAACATTGATGTTCCAGCTTACGTAATGTGGAAATGTAAAGAAAATAAAGAACAAGAACACGTCGTTCCTCAATATGGCAATATGGAATTTTCATTGATGCCAGAAATGGTGATTCCTTCGAATTATTATAATACTGACGAGTTTATTGAAATTATTGGAAGTCGAGGAATAATGAAAATTAATCAAGGAACGGCTATAGGAAATATAATGTCAGATTCAGAAATTTTTGCCCCTATTGTAATTATCAGGGACGGTGAAGTGGAAACTTACTCTGATTTTGAAAAAGATTGGAAATATAGTTTTATCAACGCTACTAAACATTTTATTGAAGTTGTAAAAGGTAATAAAGAACCAATTTTTTCTGGTGAACAAGCAAGACATATTTTAAAATTTAATTTAGCTGCGATTAAATCAGCAGAATTAGGCAAAGATATATATATTGAAGATATGAAATAGTTTTTAACTCTTCTATATTAAACATGTAAAAATTATTGCTCAAATTTATAAATAAATTTCTTATGCTTTAAACCTTGTTTTATTCCTTTTCTTAAATCTTTCATTTTTCTCCGATAAAAATTAGTTAATCCGCTCTGATCTGCTTTAATTGGTTCCTCAACTACACATGACCGATTATCTTCATTCTCTGGTGTAATTTCTTCCCATAATACGCATCTGTTTTGTTGCTGCGAAATATAAGGCATTTTGGCAAAAATACATAAATCTTTTCCTTGTTCTCCGTTATAAATAGGTTCACCCCCATGTTTGATCACTTTGATAAAATGTTCTGTAGAATTTATGAAAGAGTATCTCCAATCTCTAGGCAAATCTTCTCCATAAGTTTTTACTTCTCCGTCGATAAAGACAACAATAGGTGGAAACTGAGGGCTTTTTGAAAGGAAATTGGCACCGGCAGTACATTGATTTATCCACATTATCCCTTTTGTTCCAGATATTTCAATAAATTCGTCACAATTGTAATAATTGCATGGGTAATACAAATTTGGTGAGAAATTGAATTGCATCGAGCCATATTTTGGTGGATCGTCGGGATTTTTATATGGATATTTCCAAAAAATAGTATTAGGTGCATCCATAACAGTAAAATAATCAATCCAACTATACACTTTTTCTACTCTTTCCTCCCCCATTAACCAAAGTGCCATAGAAAATTTATGAATGCCATCGTCGTAAATCAATGGACCTCCTCCGCACGTATCTACATTAATTCGCCATGTTAACGATTTAAGGTCTCTCGGCATACCAGGACCTCCTACTTCTACTGTAATAATTCGAAAGGTTAAAAGATCTCCGATTAATTCTTGTTCCAATAACTCTTTTGCCTTCAAATAAATCGGATAAAATCTGAAATTCTCGAATAATTTCAGTTTGACTTTTTGTTCATTGCAAACCTCGATCATTTTTACGCAATCGGTAATCGTGTGTGCCATTGGCTTTTGAACTGATATACCGGGTACCCCAGCCTTAGCACAATATTCTGTCATAGGGAAGTGAAGGTGATGAGGAGTTAATATTTCAATAATATCCAGGTCTTCTTTATCAACCATTTTTTTGTAATCTGTATAGGATTTTGTGGTTCTCAATCCCCAGCGCTCTAATTTTTCGGCAATTTTTTGCTTATTAACGTCGCACACAGCAATTAGTTCTGTATCTGGAGAATGTAAATAACCGAGCACATTTAAGTTCGCTATATCACCAGTTCCAATAATTCCAACTCTAAGCATAATTCAATTTAAAATAAATTATTAGTTCTATTAATTCTATTTCATTTTTAACATATACTCCAATTTTTAATTAGGCACATTTATTGGATAAGTGCCATATTCCCTCCTAATACTCTGCATTGCTTCAAATCGGTCCACTGTTACGGCAGGATTAATACTGTGCCCAGAACTAAAAATGTACCCTCCTCCTGGTGCTAACTCACGAATTAACCTTTTTGCATAAGCTTTTATTTCTGAAATTTCTCCCAATGCTAACATAATAGGGCTTAGATTCCCGCAAAACGTTAATTTATTACCATACTTTTGGTATAATTTGAAAATATCATATTCGGGATTAGCAGTTGTGGGTTCAATAGGATTCAATACATCGACACCGCATTTTATAATATCCTCGAAAATTTCTAATAAATCCCCATCAGAATGCAACATGATTTTACAATCTTGTTTATGAGCAGCATCACATATTCGTTTTATCCACGGAAAGATATATTTTCTATAATTTCTTGGAGCCATAAAGAGCCCATTCTTAAAACCATAATCATCCCATAAAAGGACCATTTTTGCGTCGTTTTCAGCTAGAATTTTTACCATCTCTAGTGTAAATTTGCCTCGATCATCAAATACTTTTTTCACTTGTTTAGGTCGAGTTAATAATCTTGAAAAATTTTCTAATCCGAATCCCTCCCATGTACATTCCATTAA
>JBHLQY010000046.1:0-18868 GCA_048883105.1 Candidatus Thorarchaeota archaeon
AACCTTTCTGGCATTTAACATGGGCAATGCTTTACCTATTTTCTTTTCAAATAATTTTTAACTTATTTAGAAATGCTACAAAGAAAGAATCTAAAGAAATAATAAATAGTTTATTTAAGCTTCATCTGGATATGAATCAAGTTAGATGGCTAAATCTAACTTGTTTCTTTTTAAATTCTATATTTTTCTCTGTGTTCATCGCAATAATTATTCCACAACTAACCCCATATTTAGTATTATCTCATATTTTGTTTGTTTACCAAATTTCTGATTTTCTAATTATCTGGCCATTTTTATTTTTAATTTGTATGAAATATATCGAAAAATCAAAGTTAGATTTGAAAGTAAAAGATTTCAAGCGTTTTATCAGCAACATTAGTTCCATTTTATATCTTCTTATTTCGATCGCGGGTGGTATTAATCTTATACTTTATATGGTTCTCACTAACTCGAACCTCATTATTTCAATTTATCTTCTATTACTTTTTGTTAGTGGCTTAGTTTTCATAGAAGTATCTTTTATAGATCGGATAGTATTACATTTCTTATCAAGTATTTCTCAGAATTTATTTACTTTATTATCCTGGATGATACTCAGCAATGTTTTTTCTCTATTCCTCTTTTTATTTCATTTAAATTTGTTTTTGTTAGTTTTAATGATATCCCTTCTAGGACTCATTTCTGTTCAATTCTTATCTTATTTTAATGTTCCAAAACAAATCATTTCTAAAAGTCGTTTAACCTTGATCTATAATTCTTTTATTTGGAGTTCATTATATTTAGCATCTATAATCTCTAACGGTTTGATACTAATCTTTGAAGAATTAGCAGGAATTCCTCAATATTTATTGCTAATCCAAAATTTCTCAATTATTTTATATATTTTAAGCGTAATTTTCGTTAGAATAGAGAGAAATTTAAAAAATAGAATAGAATTTATTCTTTTCATAGTATTTCAAGGATTTGTACTTGTAAATTTATTCTATATATTCATTTTATTTGGAATAATAAATTTTTTCTCAATTAATTTAGTTATTTTTATAGAGGCATGTCTTTCATTCATATCTGGTTATTATTTCAATACTTTAATAGCAGAGCGAAAATATCCGAATTTTAAACCAAAAATGCATGAAATACTAATTTTAATATTATATTGTGAAATAAGTGTTATGAGTTATGGGTTATTATATGGAATAATAGGGATTTATGAAAGTCTAATTGTAGCTCTTTCTATTTTAATGATTCTAACAATGCTGGATATTTATTCGGTAAAGAAAGTAAAAATGGGCTATTCACGTTTAATTCATACAATAAGTTTTTTAACAGTTTCAATAATCATATTTTTTCTCTTATATAATTATATCTTTCAATATCCATTTCTTTTAGGTTTAGGAATTTTTAGTTTTGCAATTATGCAATTCTATACTAATTTTTCTCTATTTAAAGCATTGGAGGAGATATTTCCCAAAAATCAAGATATTCTTAAAAAGGAGCAAAAAGTTATTCAGCAATTAATTGGAATAGTTTTCTATGGTTCAATATGCATATTCTTAACTCAAGTGTTAGTTTTCTATGGAACAGGATTACAATTGATCTTATTAATCTTAAGTGTTATAATCCATGGTTTAATGATGATAGATAGAGTTTCCTTTAAATTTTTGGGGGAGGTTGCGAATTATATTCAAGTAATATCTTGGGTTTCTATTATGACATTTACATCTACATATCTCATTTGGCTATACAGCACCTTTTTTATTGCCTTCTTTTATACAGTTATTCCTATCATAATTATTATCCTTCTCCTTGAGTTTGCTTATCTTATCAAATTATTGGCTTTTTGGAAACTTGTTGCTACTAATAAGGATAAGATTAAATTATTCCTAGTGATAATCGCATATCTCAATTTTATAACGTGGCCATTATATTTTGCTTCTTTTGATCCATTTCACCTTCTAAATTTAGTACTAGCTTCCTTTTCAATTACGTTTTTCTTGAGTTTAATTGATAGAACTTTGAAGATACGTTCCCGTAATTCCTTGAGATCTTACTCATTTTTAATAGTTGGAATATTATTATCAATCGATTTATTTGTTATATTCCTTTTCACAGTAGGGCTTAATATTTTCTTAAGTTTTAGTATGGCTTCCTTAATTTTTATAATTTTTCTAGGAATAATTATAAAACCATTTAAAGGACATTCGGTTGGAGCCCTAATATTTTGGATTGTAATCTTTCTTCTATTAAGTATAATAATATATAATGTATCATCCTTAATCATCGCAGGAATATTTTTTGCTTTTACAGTCTTAATTTACCCTTTTATATTCCTTTTGGAAGAACTTAGAGAACTAATTAATAAAATTATTGACGCTTTTACAAGATTTTTTATACATCTCAGAATCTTAATTAAGAATATGTTAATTAGAATGGTTATTTTATTGAAAAAGCATTTTAAATTCATTTGGATCCTGATTTGTGCAATTATAGCTTCATTTAGTGGTATTCTTTTTTCTGACTTGATTCTCGGTCTGTTAAATCCATACCACGCCGTTCTTTTAGTATTTCCTGTTTTTGGAATCTTATTTTCTCTTAAACCTTCTGAAAAAACTGAAGACGTGGATATAATGTTTAGAAGAAGAATGTTACGTTTAATTACTAGCTGGGGTAGCATTATCATAATTTTATTCTCCTTTATGTTTGTTCAAAATGTAGAGCCTTATTGGTATGCATTAGCTGTATGGATTTCAATTTGGATTTTGGGAGCAATATTGTTACCTTACATCATTTTCAAGGAGAGAAGGGAAAATATTTCGATTAAGTGGAGATTTTATACATTAATAATATTGATATCAATGCTGATTTTATTTGGTATTATTGTAGCGCTTCAGTTCTATTTGAATGCTTAATTGGGACTCTTTGCTTTTATTTTATTATTATGCTGATAGTTCATAAAAAAATGTGAAACCTTTAAATATATGTTAAAATGAACTATTATTTGAAAATCTAAAAATAAACATACATAATAAATTTAAAAAAATTAATTTGAAGTGATCAATAATATGGAATCATTAACAAAAAGAATTTTAGCAATTGTTATCATAGCAGTGATCGGTGTAGGGATCGGTGTTGGTGCCTGGTATTTTCTATTGGCACCAGGTGCAGGTGCATATTCATGGAGTACGTCAGATTGCCCTGGTTTTACTGGTTCAGTCGATTCAGACCATATTATAAAATTTGGAATTGCTGGTGATATGGGTGAAATAACTGGAGATGGTGCTTGGGAAGGAGCGTATCTTGCTGCAAAGGAAATAAATGAAGCAGGAGGAATAGACATCAATGGTAGTACTTACGCTATAGGGGTTACAAAGGAAGATACGGACGAAGGTAATCCTAATTTAGTTTCATCGCGAGGAGTTGCTGCTGCAGAAAGACTTGTATATAATAAAAAGGTTCAATTCGGAATCGGTGGTTTCAGATCAGAGGCATTATTAGCTTATCGATCAGTTTTCATGGATAATGAAATCATCTTTATGGATACTGGGGCTGCTACTGATGTTTTCTGTTCAGACGTGTTAAGCTGGTATACATATTACAAATACTTCTGGAGAACCATGCCAATAAACTCAAGTTCATTAGGTGCTCAAATCTTTGGATATATGTTTTCAATGATAGCGGTTTTGAATGCGACATATCCAGGAGAAATTGATAAAATAGGGATAATTTACGAAGATTTAACCTGGACAGAAGACTTGGTTAATGGTGTAGCTTACTATTTTGGTCCTTACGGACCACTCCCACAATATAGGAATATGCTTGTGCAAAACATCGCATATGATGTTACCTTAGATCAAGCAGACATGAATACTTATGTGGATCAACTCGCAACTGCTGGTTGTGATATTGTTATACCCGTGATTTCCGCTCAAGGTGGACTTCTTTTATTGAATCGTTACGCCGCGACTCATCCTCCTTTTATGGTCATTGGTATTGATGTACAATCACAGTTAGATACATTTTGGACGCAAACTGGAGGAGATTGTTTATATGAGATTCAAATGCAGAATATTCTCGCCACCAATAAATCTGCCACAACAATGTCTTTTTGGAATGCTTTTCGCGCTCAGTGGGGTCACGACCCACTTTATACAGCATCAGGGTCTTATGATGCATTGAGATTTCTAGTATGGGCAATAGAAGAAACTCAATCGTTGAGGGCATATCCAGATCTTACTTTACAAATGGAAACCGCAACAAAAGCAAATATAATGGCGAATCCTGAAGATTTCCCTGGAGCTGTTGGTGGACTTGGAGCTTTCTGGCCCGGATCCCATGATCTTGTAGCAGGGTTTCCATGGGGATATACTCTTTGGTGTCAATGGCAGGCAAATGCGACTAAAGTGATCGTGAAATCATTTGACTCTTGTTATGATGATTCGCACCTTGCTAACGTAGTTATGTTTGAAGTACCACCATGGTGTATAACCGCTTGGACTTCATAATTTAAGAAATGGAATGATAATTTAAATAATAAAAATTTTCTTTTTTTTTATATTTGTAAAATTAAAAAATTATCTCTTTAAGATAAATTTTCAAAATATATTTAACCATATTTTTGTCCAAAACTAATTCAAAAGTTAGCTTTATAAAATATGAGATAAAATATAATTATATACAATGTATATTATGAATAGTCACTTGAGTAAATAATTATGGCAGCATTTGGTACAGATTTAATAAGTATGTTATTCAATGGCACCTTGAATGGTGCTGTGTATGCATTAATTGCTATAGGGTATTCCTTAGTATATGGTGTAGGAGGTATCATGAATTTATCTCATGGAGCATATTTTATGCTTACTGGATATTTACTTTTATGGCTATTACAAACCCCATTTTTCATTGGTCTTGAATGGTTAACAGTAGTTATTGCGTTGATATCAATAACTGTTATTGGAGGACTTACATTTTTACTCCTAATAAAACCTTTACAGGATTCTCATACAGCTGTGGTAATAGCTACTTTTGGATTAGCGTTTTTTCTGGAACAAGTAGTAATGATTTCTCCTTCCGGAACTGAAGTATGGTCTATTTATCAATTAGAAGTGTTCCACGGATATTGGCAGTTTCTAGGAGTTACATTTGAGTTTCAATATATTTTTCTTATCATTATGTCAATCATAATTGTTTTATTATTTGCATTATTCATTAACAAATCCAAAATTGGGAAATCAATTAGAGCGGTCTCACAAGATCGTGAGGCTGCTGAACTTATGGGAATAAATTCTAACAGAATTCTTTTATATACTGTTATGATATCCGCATTTCTAGCGGGCATGGCTGCTTTTATGTATTTACCGGGAGCTTCGTTAACTGGTCCTTCAATGGGTTGGGGATATTTAACAAATTCATTTGCTATCGTGATTCTTGGAGGGATGGGAAGTTTGGTGGGAAGTGTTGTTGGAGCATTTATTGTTGGATACATAATTCAATTTACTAATGTTTTTATTCCAAATGGTCCAGCTTGGGCTCATTTGGTACCAATAATAATTATAGTTATAATACTCTTAATAAGACCTCAAGGTTTATTTGGAAAGAAAGAACTTAGGTAATAGGTGTAGATAAAAATGTTAAATTTAAAATTATTAAAGGAAAAAGTGAATGACTTTCCACGTTATTTAAAGTCTTGGGTTAAAACTTTCACGGGAAGCTTAACTATATTTTGTTTATTCATTCTTTTTGTCATGCCGTTTCTTTCTACTAATGAAAGTTTTACACACGTGTTTTTACGCCAAGTTTCACTTGCTATGATATATGCAATTTTTGCCGTTAGCTGGGATCTTCTAACTGGTATCTCCGGACAAATAAGTTTTGGACATGCAATATTCTTTGGAATAGCAGGATATCTTTGTGCATACTTAGCTAAATTTATGCTCTTCCCGGTATGGTTATCAATACTTATTGGTGCACTAGGGGCTGTACTTTTTGGTTTAATTATAGGAATTCCATGTTTAAGACTAAAAGGTCCATATCTAGCCTTAGGAACTCTTGCAATGAGCTTAATCTTATTAAAAGTATTTTTAATGGGTTCATTAGAACCTTGGCTTTTTGGTTCGGAAGGGATACCAGGGATTCCGTCTTGGACTCAAGGTCCAGTGGTAGAATATATTATAATATTTATTTTTATGGTACTCACATTTGTAATTATAATCCAAATATCAAAATCTAAATTTGGTACAATTCTAAAATCTATAAGAGATGACGAGGTAGGATCTGACGCATCAGGAATTAACACAACTAAATATAAAGTTTATGCTTTCATGTTAAGTTCTTTATTCGCGGGACTTGCAGGTGCTTTCTATGCTATGTATATCAGAGCCGTGAATCCTACAGGGAATTTTGGTTTAACCATTTCATTTTTTGCAATTCTAATGGCATCATTAGGAGGAATAGCAACAATTTCAGGATCCGCTTTGGGCGCCTTTTTCTTTATTTTTCTTGAATATGCTCTAATTGAGATTGGAGTAGTCAATATTGGACCTATTGTTATCGATTTTGATCTTTATAAATTTGCTATATTTGCTATAATTTTAATAGTTATTATTAGGTTTGCTGAGCATGGCATACTTAGACCATTATTGGAACATTTAAGAGATCTTTGGGATGTGTTGTTAGGAAGATAATATATATTGTTGATTCAATCAGAGGGACATAATTATGGGTATAATTTTAGAAGTTAAAAATTTGACTAAGAAATTTGGTGGCTTAACAGCTGTTAATGATTTTAGTTTTGAAATTAAACGAGGAGACTTTGTTGGATTAATAGGTCCAAATGGAGCGGGGAAAACCACTGTATTTAATTTAATCACCGGTTTTGAAAAGCCAAGTTCAGGGACAATTCGATTTGATGGAATAGATATTACTGGAATGCGTCCATACAAAATTGTAAATAAAGGAATTGCTAGAACATTTCAATTAGTAAGATCGTTTAAATTCTTAACCTTACTTGACAATGTGACAGTACCTTGCTTATCAAAAAGAGGCAAAGAAGTTTCAAAAAAAATAGGTGTTGATAGATATGCAAGTTCGATTCTAGCTTCAGTGGGTCTTGTAGATAGAGCTAGAATTCCTCCAGTTATTTTACCTCATGGTGATTTAAGAAAATTACAAATTGGCAAAGCTATTGGAACTAATCCAGAATTACTTCTATTGGATGAACCTTTTAGTGGACTTTCTCATGAAGAAAGCTTAGTATTGACCGAATTAATTAAAAAGTTGCATGAGGATGGGGTAACTGTTTTTATGACTGGTCACGTACTTCGTGAACTTATGACACTTGTACCAAGAGTAATTGCCATGCATCAAGGTAAATTTATAGCTGATGGCCCTCCAAGAGAGGTTGCTAATAATAAAATTTTACTTGAAGCCTATTTAGGAAAAGGTGTAGAATATGCTTGATTTAAAAAAAATATATCATTATTATGGAAAAGCACGAGCTCTCGAAGAAATAAACTTGAGCTTAAAAGAGAAATCCCTTGAGGCGGTTATTGGACCCAATGGAGCCGGAAAATCTACTCTTCTTAGAGTAATATCTGGTTTAGAAGAGCCTGATAGAGGAAAAGTAGAATTTCGTGGTGAAAGAATTGATGAGCTGAAGGCTTATAAAATCGCTAGAAAAGGAATCTCTCATTGCCCAGAACGACGAAGATTGTTTTATGATATGACTGTATCTGAGAATTTAGATTTGGGTGCTTATGCATTAAAAAATCGAATTAAATCTCGAGAACTAAGAAAATTTGTTTTTGAGATCTTTCCTCGTCTTAAAGAAAGAAAAAATCAACGAGCTGGAACATTAAGTGGTGGTGAGCAACAAATGCTTGCTATCGCTCGGGCACTTATGTCTAATCCTCAGCTTCTTCTAATGGATGAACCTTCACTAGGTTTAGCTCCCAAAATAAAAACTGTTATATTTGAGGCAATTGAAAAAATAAAACAAGAAGGTACCACTACATTATTAGTTGAACAAGATGCGGTCTTAGCGATGAATATAGCTCAATATGTTCATGTTCTTGAGGAGGGGAAAATTGAAATGAGAGGGACTAAAGAAGAATTAGAAAAAGAACCTCGTATAAAACAAGTATATTTAGGAATTTAAGGTGATTTAAATGTCAGCTCCTTTAGAGAAGTTATTAAGAGATGCTAGAATTGATCTCGTTTTATCTAGAATCGAGAAGGATGAATCTGTAATAGATGAAGTAATTAAATATCTAAATAGCGATAGTAGATCAATTAAATTTAATTCAATTCATATTTTAGGAGAAATTGGTCAAAAATCAATAAATGCAATTCCAAAAATAATTAACTGCTTAGAAGATGAAGATTGGAGCATATGTCGAGAAGCTACTCGATCATTAGGAAAAATTGGAAGCAATGCAAAAGAAGCCGTAGGAAAATTATCGTTGTTATTAGAAGATAAAGAGGAAACAATCAGAAAAGAAGCTGCAATCGCTCTTGGCAAGATTGGAGGTTCTACTACTGAATCAATTTCTCGTTTAATAAAAGCATTGAATGATGACAATGAGGATGTCAGAACTGAAGTAGTAAAAACGTTAGGAGAAATTGGTACAAATGCTTATGAAGCTATTCCCCATTTAATGAAAGCTCTTAAAGATATAAGCTGGACAGTAAGAACTGCATCAGCTCAATCAATTAGTCAAATTGGAAAAGGATCTGTAAAAGCGATTCCTAGTTTAATAATTGCTCTAGAAGACCATGATTGGCGAGTCCGTTATAGAGTTGTAAATACTCTTGCTGAAATCGGAGAACCAGCAATTCCTAGTATGTTAGAGGTCTTAAAAAGCAAAAATGAGATTGTTAGAAAAGAAGCCGTCGATGTACTAGGAGAAATGAAAGTTTCTGATCCAAAAATAATTGACACTATTTCAGAGTTATTACATGATAAAGCTGAAATTGTTAGGGGAAAAGCTGCTGATGCTCTTAGAAGTATTGGTAAATCTGCTGTTTCAAATTTAATAAAGGCATATGAAACATTAAATACAAAAATGAAAATTATTTGTTTATCTGCCTTAGGGGGTATTGGAACTGAAGCTAAAGAAGCCATTCCTACCCTTATTGATTATTTAAAGATACCAGAGCAGGAAATAGAATTTATACCTAATTTTAAGAATAAAATAAAAAGAACTTTTTTAAATTTTTTAAAGGATCCACAAAAAAAGAAAACTTCAATTAGAGTAGAAGTAGCAAGAGCATTAGGGAATATTGGATTTGATTCAGAAGATGCTGTTCATGCTCTTGAAGTTGCCTTGAATGATCCTAGAAGTGTTGTAAGACGTGAAGCCGCACTTTCTTTAGGAAAATTAGATGCTAAAAGCGCGGTTCCTTCATTATTAAAGGCTCTAAAAGATGAGAACCGAGATGTCAGATGGAGATCTTCCGAAGCATTAGGAATCATTAAAGTAAAGACAGAAGAAGTAATTTTGAATTTAAATAATTTAGTTCATGACAGATGTGACTACGTTTGTGAATCAGCAATTCTCGCTCTTGATAATTTAACAGAAGAATAACAAAAAGATTATTAATAACTCTATATTTTTTTAAAAATAATTAATAAAAACAAAAAAAGGTATGATTAAATGAGTGAAGATCCTTATGCCCAGAAAATTTGGACTAAAAATTACGATGAAGGAGTTCCTAGTAGTATTGAATACCCTGAAATGAATGTTTATGAATTTCTTGACAATTCCGCAAAAGATTTTGGTAGTCGAACCGCGATTTGGTTTATGAAAAATAAAATATCTTATAAAAGTTTAAAGGATATTACAGATAGATTAGCAACTGCTTTGGTTGATTTAGGTATTAAAAAAGGGAATGTTGTAGCAATAATGATTCCAAATTTTCCTCAGTTTATTATAAGCTATTACGGAATTTTGAAAGCAGGCGGAATTGTTACTGCTTGTTCAGTGCTCCACACAGAACATGAACTTGCTTATCAATTAAATGACTCAGGGGTTGAAATAATTATTGCTTGGGATAATCAAATTGAAAAAATCAATAAAATTAAAGATAGAACCCGGTTAAAACACATAATTATAACCAACGTATTTGATTATAGCCCAATGGCTCCAAGAAATCCCCCTGAAATCGCAGGAACTATACAATTAATTAATTTGATCAATAATACAAAACCAAATCCACCAAAATTTAAAACTAATGCAAAGGAAGATTTGGTATGTCTTCAATATACTGGAGGTACAACAGGATTACCTAAAGGGGCGATGCTTACCCACTATAATATTGTCTCCAATTGCACAGCAGTGACAACATGGGCAGGTGAAGAATTTAGAAGAGGAAAAGAGACAATACTAACGAATTTACCATTATTTCATATCTATGGCCAAACCGTATGTATGAATTTACATATTTATATGGGATCAACTATAGCTTTAAATCCTGATCCTCGAGATCAGAAATCTTTATTCGAAATTATAAAATCAACACATCCAACAATGTTTCCAGGAGTACCAACAATGTATATGCGTCTACTAGAGAGAGATGATCTCGAAGATTATGCTAAAGATTTAAAATCTATTAGAGTCTGTAATACAGGAGCAGCACCGATGCCACCTGAAGTTCAGAAAGAATTCGAAGAAAGAACTGGTGGTATAATACTTGAAGGATATGGATTAACAGAAACCTCACCAGTAACCCATAGCAATCCATTTTCAGGTACTAGAAAAGTAGGGTCTGTTGGTATGCCTATTCCTGATACTGAAGTAAGAATCGTGGATATTGATGATTATACTAATATATTACCCATAGGAGAGGCTGGAGAAATAATTATGAAAGGACCTCAGGTAATGAAAGGATATTGGAATAAGCCAGAAGAAACTGATAATCAATTGAAAAATAGTTGGCTATTGACTGGAGATATTGGACAAATGGATGAAGACGGATATTTTTATATTGTAGATAGAAAGAAAGATATGATTGATGTAAGTGGATTTAAAGTGTATCCAAGAGAAGTTGAAGATGTCTTATTTGAATACGAACCAATTGAAAAAGCAGCCATAATAGGAGTCCCAGATCCTGACCTTCCTGGGAGTGAAAAAGTTAAAGCATATGTTGTATTAAAAGATGGATATAAAGAGACTGACGAAACAAAGAATCAAATAAAAGAGTTCCTACGACAAAATGTAGCACCCTATAAAGTTCCAAAATTTATAGAATTTAGAAAAGAGCTCCCAGAAACTTTAGTAGGTAAAGTGCAAAGAAAAGATTTAAAAGAGATCGAAGCCAAGAGAAGAGGAGAAGAAGTCTAAATTCAAGTTTTATTTAAATTTTCATTTTTTCACTAATGTTTTTTTTTTATCCTATTTAATTAATATTATGTTTCTATATTTAGATAATTTAATTCAATCTCAAGGAACACAGGAAGAATTATTGTTAATTCCTTCCCCTCAATATCTTAAGGTACTTAATTCTCAAAGATTGAAAATTAATGAATTTTCAACATTTTATACTGATTTAACAGTAAATGATAATTATTTTGTTGAACAGATACAAAGTTCTTTAAGATCTTCAGGTTTAAAAAATATTGATGTTTTTGAAATCCAAGATCAAGATAAAATTCTAGAAATAAAATTATTTCTGAAGAATAGTATATCTGTTTTTCCAGAACGAGTCTATAATAATACTAAAACGAAGAAGATTTATAAAGATCAAGGATATCTCTTAATCTCTAAGGATTCTAAATTAATTATAAAAGCTGATTCATTACAAGGTTTATTTTATGGAGTACAAACTTTTATTCAACTATTAAATTCATCTAAAGATAAGCTTTCATTAAATAATTTAGGAATATTGGATTTTCCTTCTTTACAAATTCGTGGTATTTCTGATGATATTTCTAAAGGGCAATCACCTAAAATTGAAAATTTAAAGAAATTCATTGAAATCTTAAGTCATTATAAGATAAACCAATATTATTTGGTTTATATGCTAGATATGTTTAGATATAATACATATCCTGATATTGGAACAAATAGAGGCGCATATTCTAAAGAAGAAATTAGAGAATTAATTGATTTTGCGAAAAAGAGGTTTATTGAAGTAATTCCTATTTTTCAAACTATAGGACATTGGGATAACATTTTACAATATCCTAAATATTGGAAGTATGGAGAATTTCCAGGGTCTAATAGTTTAAATATTGTAAATACAGAAATTTATGAAATTTTAGATATAATGATTGGTGAACTAAGTGAAGTTTTTACTTCTGAATATTTTCATATAGGTGCTGATGAAAGTGAAGATGTTGGTAGTGTAAATTCAAAATCGTATATTGATGAAGTTGGTCTTGGAAATGCTTATCTAAAGCATTATAAAAAAGTGTATGACATAGCAAAAAAACATGGATATCAAAAAGTTGTTATTTATCATGATATTCTATATAAGTTTAAGGAAGTTCTCGAAACTTTACCTAAAGACATGATTATAGTGTATTGGAAATATAATGTGAAGAAAAGACATCCTATTTTGGATAAAATTAAAAAATTTGATTTTCCAATAATTGTTAGTCCATCAATAATGGATTTTAATCGAATTTTTCCGTCAATTGATAAGTATGAAAAAAATATTTTGTATTTACTTAAATATGGATATGAAAAAGGAGCAATTGGAGAGATTACATCAAGTTGGGGTGATTATAGAAACAAAGAAATTCGAGAGAATAGAATTTATGGTTTCATTTTCTCTGCTATGGTAAGCTGGAACCCTATTAGAGAAATTAATAAATTTAAATTTTGGAAAGGATTATTCATTCATTTCTTTGAATTAGATGATCACCGATTAGTTGAAATATTTAGCAAATTTAGATTAATACAAGACAAGAATTTACTGCATACAAGACCTTCAAGCTATTACAATCATTTTTTTGCTCATCCTTATAATAAAAAAATTTCTAGATATAAAAAAAACATAAAAACTAATGGATATGAAAAATTAATTTCTGATTTGGAAGATATAATTGAAAAATGCGAAAATCTGGAAAAAATAATCCCTAAAAATAAGATTAATGTCAGAAACCTAGCCTTTATTGCCAAACATTTACAATTTTATTGTAAAAAAAGGATTAATTCGAAAACTTCTATTGAATATATTCTAAAAAAAAATGAAAATCTTAAAAGACGAATGATAAAAGAAATTGGAGAGTTACAGAAAGATTTAACAAATTTATTAAATGAGTATGAAATTCTATGGCTAAATTGCTCTAAGAAAGAGGGATTTAAAGCAATAAAGCAAAAATATTTATGGTTATTAAAGTTTTACGATGATAAATTGAATGAACTAAGAACTAATAGTCAATGGGAAGATCCTAACATCCCTAGCCAACTAATCTACTTAAATTCAAATAATATCCATGAAGTACATACAACCTATTATAAAAAGGAAATTTATATTGACGAAGAAATAGAGCAGGCTTATTTACAAGTAATTGCAGGGTGTTTCGTAAAAATATATATAAATAACGAATATATCGGTTATGTAATTACAAGAAGAACTTTAAATTTAGTTGGTATTGAAAATAATATTCAGATTTTTAATATTAAAGATTTTATTAGAAAAGGTAAGAATTTGATTATCATTGAAAATGTTGATTATATTGGAGGGATAGGACCGATTAATGTATTTGGAATTGTAAAATTAAAATCAGAAGAATTAATAATTATTAAAACAGATAAAACATGGTTAGGGTCAACAGTTAATGCAAATAACTGGAAATATGTAAAAAGTTTTGGTAAACCTCCTAAGGCTACTGGTGGGCTAAACTGGCCTGATTTTGAGAAAAATCTACCATCCAAATCTGATGATATTATGCCATTTTTAAATACATTAATTAGCAAAATTTCAAAGAAATATTTTTGGTTTGTTAAGTTAATCGTTAAACTTTTTGATCGATATGATATAATCGAATAAAATTAATTGAAATATAGTAAAATATCATTTTCAATTAATAAATTGATATATAAAATCTCTAAAAAAGAAACTTGAAATTTATGACAGATTTTCTTTTTTCCATTTATTCATAAAATATTTAAAATTTCTATCAGATATGCCAATAGCATTGAAATTACCATTTTTCAAATTCTTTTTAGATTCATTTTTATATTTGAAAGATAATTCCCAATCATAATAAGAAACTGCTTTTGACATAATATTATACTCAATTTCTGTAAAAATAAATTAATGCAGAGTATTAGTTTTCTAATAACCATAAAAATAATACAAATTTGTCTATTTAGATTTAAGTCTTATATTCTATAATACGTACCGAAAGTACAAAATAATTGATAGAACAAAGATATATTAGGTTGAATTCTCATGTATTGTTTACAGAGGAGATGTCCGACAAATTAGTTCAATTTTTCAATTCTTAGGAATATAATTTTAATTATTAATGTATTTGATGATAATTAATTTTCTATAATAGAATATAGATGTTTTGGTCTACCCGCTTTATTTCCTTTTATAATCGTTTCTTCAATTAAACCTTCTTTCAGTAAAAAATCTAGAATTTCTTTTAATTTAGCACCACCCAATTTTGCTTTGCTGCTAAGATCTCTGGTTTTAATCATATTTGCTGTTTTTATTGTATCTAATATTTTCTTAATTGGTTCTGGATATTCAATTTCAACTCTTTTAATTACATTTAACACATAAAGATAATTCTTTGCTTGTTTCGCAAAAGGACCTCGAAATCCGTCAATATGAAATGTTTGATCTTCCTTAAAAATTACTGAGTTCAGGTAATCCTCATCTATAATAATATTTCCCATATTCACAATTTCATCATTGTATCTAATAACTTGGCACGTTTTTTGTTCTGTTTGGATTATCTCGACTTTAATTTTTCTAAAAATCTCTGTAATTATATCAAAATAATTTGAGATTAATTCAAAATCGGTTAGTGAAAAATAAAGTATAATTTTAATTCCCATTCTATAAGCTTGGTATAAACTCGGTTCTAACTTTTTCAATAATGATGGAGGTAATGAAGTTATTACAATTTCTTTCTGTGTTTTTTCAAATAAATTATAGAAATTTTCATAAGCAAGATTTACATCAGAATAATGGTAAAAGCTAATATCCTTAAGGCATCTTCCAAACTTACTTTCTTGAATTTTAAGTTCCTCATCAACTTTTTCTATTTTTTTTTTAAAATTCCCGAATTTTTCATCCAATAATTGAGTTAAAGCAATTTTTGGGTTAACTCTAAGAAATTTCTTCGGTTTTGAATCTTTTAAAGATTCTACAAGGTTGATTTCCTCCAAATAAAGAAGATTATGATATACTTGAGTATAAGAATAGTTTAATTCTGTTTTTATATCATTTATCGTTCCAAATTTATGAAATAAAAGATATTGGTAAATTGCTATTTGAACATCAGAAAATCCAATCTCTTTTAGAAAAGAAAGAATTTTTGTATTCATTTTAATAAAAAATATATTACTGTTTTATATTAATTAAGATAATTTGTGACAAGCCTTAAATACTTTTTGTATTAAGAAAAGATTTTTATTGTCACAAATAATATATTATCTTAATACACTAAATATACTTTTTATGTGATAGAAGAAATGGCTCAATGTAAAGACTGTAAATTTTATAAACCAATCGATGATACTAAAGGAGATTGTTTTGGACATGAAGTTCCAGCAACTCTTGATGTTGAAAAATGTCCCGCCAATGCATTTCAACCCAGAGAATAATAGTAGGTAGGTGAAATTCATGTCAGTGAAAGTAGATTTTAAAAAAACGATGAAAGAATTATATAATCCCAGTGCAAAAGAAGTAGTCATGGTGGAAGTCCCAGAGATGCAATTCTTGATGATTGATGGAATTGGATCTCCTGGAGATTCTCAAGAATATTTAGACGCACTTGCTGTTTTATATCCTGTTGTATTTAAGACAAAATTCTTGAGTAAGGCTAAAGGCAAGGATTATGTTGTTCCACCCTTAGAAGGGCTCTGGTGGGCAGAAAATATGGATGATTTTACAGAGGGAAATCGTGATAAGTGGAAATGGACAATGATGATAATGCAACCTGAGTGGATAACTAAGGAGATGATTGATGAAGCTATTGATATTACTAAGGAAAAGAAGCCGGAACTTGCCAAACTAGTTCCTAAACTCAGGTTAGAGAAATACAAAGAGAGTAAAGCGGCTCAGATCATGCACATCGGACCTTACTCCGAGGAAGGTCCAAATATACAGAAGATACATAAATTTATAAAAGATAAAGATGGCAAATTTGACGGTCACAATTTCAAGCATCATGAGATATATCTTAGTGATCCACGAAAATCTAAGCCAGAAAATATGAAAACCATAATTAGGCAACCTTATAAATAATTTTTTTCTTAATTTTATTATTTTATTTGTCAGATTACATCAAAATCTTTAAATTCTAAGTCTCAAGTATTTTAAAATAACATACAATTTTAGGATTAAGACTATGAGTAATGAAGAACAGCAAAAAATAAACGTAAGAGATTGGATTACTCTTAGCTCAGTTATGATTGGAGCAGTGCTGACAATTTTGGCTTTAATTTGGCAATCACCTCCTCCTACATCTCACGGTATTGTTACAAGTACATTTCTACTAATGATCTCATTCATATTTTTCGTCAATTCAGTATCTGCCAATTCAAAAGCTCAATTTGAAGCTAATCAAGAAAGGATCGCTGAAGAACGAATTGAACGATTTGTAACCTTCGCAGAATATTCGTTTGGTCTTGGATTTACTTTAGTTATTACGGGTTTTACAATTCTTGGCTATGGATATCTATTAGATTATATAGGACGCGAATTACTAACAGTATTTCTCCCAATTACGTTTCTAGTGACTACATGGTTAATAATTTTCATATACAACATTATTAACTATATGGGTAAACCTCTAGGAGCTATTAGAAGTCTAAAACGGAACCTCTGGATATTTTTAGAACTAATCTGTTTAGTAATAATCATATTTGACTTCTTTGAGATACTCTTAATTCCCTAAATTTTTTTTTATTTTAAATAAAGCAGGAGATATCTTTTTGAATTGACTTCTTATTGTAATCTGATGTCAGTAATTCTTTAAGTTCAGGAAACTCAAATGGGAAGATATTTTCGAAGGCTCTTTTTAGCAGTTCAACATATTTTTTTCTATCATATTCATGTTTTTTTTCATCGTACAAATCGGAAAGAATAACCTTCTTTTCAGGAAAATTCGAATCGGCATCAGCATTAAGAATAATATATCTCACATTTTTCCCTGCAGACACGACTTCACCCGATCTTTCTAGCTGTCTAGCAGCAACCGCTTGGTAGCTGTTTACTTTGTATTGATTTGGATTTCGAGAGATTTTTTGTTTTATCGTTAACTCATCACGAGATACTCTCCCAGAGTACACCCTCTCAACATATTCATAGAGTTTTTTCTTTGCTTTTGGAATCCTTTTAGTGAACTGGTCAACAGTTTGAGCACTTCGAAATACATCAATAAACGCATATTGTGCATCTTTCACTATCTTTGGCATATCTCTGCGCCTTACTTCAATTCCTCTCACTTTAATCTCACCATCACTTTTTATCCCCCAGTAATGACTAAGAGCCGGAACATCTGGTTCTGCCCGAGAAGGCAAGAAAACGATCACATTATATCTTCCCTCCCAATGCATAGGAATACCCGTACTCTCAGATATTTCTTTAGCAATTTCCTTCGTTAATTTTTCAAATTCCTCTGGAGTTCTTCCTATTGTATCTTTAAGCCACATTGAATCAACAATTCCGTGAACAACTTTACAATGGTATTTTTTTGCAATCTCGGCAGATCTCAATATAAATTCACGAGCAAAAGCGCAAACTGTTTGATGCGCCTCAATTTTACCAAAACGAGCATTTTTAAATCCTAGATAGCCGAAACTTACCACAAGTACCCATTTTAAGGCAATATCGGTGAATTTGTATCGAAGATCATCATGTGTCTTGTTATATTCCTTACATTCTAAACGTTTTCTCAAAGGTAGACTGATTGATTTCGAAATAATGCCTTGTCTTTTCGTACATATATGGAAATTGGTTCCTGGTACTTTAATTCCCGTACCATCATCTTTACAGCATTTGCAGTTAACAGTTTCCGAAGAAATATTGAAATTAGTCATTAGAGACGGATACATTGAAGAGAAATCTAATTCTACTACTTGATCAAAGACTCCAATCAAGGGTTCAAATATATGTCCTCCTCGATCATTTATAATTAAATCCATCCCACTTCGAAATCCTTCTGGGCTCTTCTTGAAAGGTGGGATAAGATGATCTAGTTTATATGCATTATAGTATTGAATTGATTGCAGAGCACCTCCAATTGTTACCCTACATAATCTTTGCATTGGAACTCGAGACACTCTTGCAACTTCAATAACTCCTGGTATATTGCCCTCACTAAAATGTAGACTACCATAAGTAGTAGTATCTAGATGAAAGCGTCCCGTGAAATAAACTTGTGTTTTAGAACGCCGCATTATTATTCCGTATGACATATAATGATCTGAATTTCCTGACAGTTTAAAGATACAATTTCTAAGTGGTGTTCTTGTGCGAGAAAAATAGAGATCCTTAGAGACTTGATTTACCGATGCCCGAGCAACTAAGTAAGGAAATACAAATTCATCTCCTCCATGTGTTAATATAATGTCAGGATCCAATCGTTCAATTACCTTACTGATAGTCTTGATAGTTTCAGCTTCATCGGCTTTATCAATTAGAATCTTTCTTTTTCTCTGTCCATCTGCTCTTGGAATGTTAG
>JBHLQY010000047.1:0-18698 GCA_048883105.1 Candidatus Thorarchaeota archaeon
ATATTAAGAAATTATATTTTAAAATAAAAATTAAGGTTCATGAATCATGGCTTTAGATGCAACTGGTATTATTTTTCTAATATCCTTCTTTATAATATGGGGTGTATTCCTTTGTTGGGATTTTTTTAGAAGAGGCGAGAAATATGGCTTCTTAGCTTACATACTGGCAGTGATTCCTGCAAATATGCTTTGGGCTGGCGAATTTAATATTTTAGGTGTATATATTGTCCTCTTTAGCTTGTGGATTATTGCGCTTTTTCGCGACTTAGTCTTAGTATATGGTAAAACGAAAGAGTACGACGACATATTACTTTTCTTAGGGCTTGGAATTTTCGTGCAAGTCGTTCTAACAGGTATTTTGCCATATATGAATAATAATATGCAAACCAATTGTGTACCCTTGTGGGTTTTCTGGTTTCCAAATGTGTATAATCCAAATACAAACGCTATAAATGATTGGGTTAATCCAAATTATCTATTAGGGTTTAGAGTAGCAGCAACAGGAATGGTAATTTTAGCAATTTTGCCAATGATTTTAGATTTAAAAAACACCGAGGAACATGTGAATCTTTTAGCAATTATAATAATTGATTTACTTTTCATATTGCCATTCCTCTGGCTCGCGTATGTTTGGATGGGTGGAATCGGTTGGCCATTGACATTTTTATTTGCAGTCCTTTTATTTATCGTATTATTACTGTTGACGAGAGAGAGATAACTAGAATTATTTTTTTTTTATATTTTTTTTGATTTGATATTAAATTTTTTATGCTTATTTTTATATATAAATATAGGCTAAAGAGTGATAATCTATATTTTAATTTGAAAAATTAAGATTCTAAAATGGCAAAGAAAAAAGATAAAAACGACGAAGGAAAGGAATTAAATTCTAAGACTATTTATACTTTAAAAGAATTACCAGGAGTAGGAGATGTGACCTTAAAAAAATTGAAAAATGCTGGAATTACATCTGTTAGAGCACTTGCTATGATTCCGAAACAAACATTAATGGATGATGCTGGTATTGGTGATAAGACAGCTGAGAAAATTATTAAAATTGCCCAAGAAATTGAGAAAATGGGATTTAAATCTGCCGATCAGATTTGGGAAAAAAGAAGGGGATTGAAGAAATTGTCTACCGGTAGTCAAAATTTAAACGAATTGTTAGCCGGTGGCATTGAGACAGGGGCGGTAACAGAACTTTTTGGTGAATATAGAACAGGCAAAACTCAGCTTGCTCATCAATTTTGCGTTAATGTACAATTGTTAGAAGAAGAAGGAGGTCTTGAAGGAAATGCGTTATATATTGATACTGAAGGAACTTTTAGACCTGAAAGAATAATTCAAATTGCAGAAGCGAAGGATTTGGATCATAACAAAGTATTACAAAATATTACAGTTGGACGAGCGTATAATAGCGACCACCAAATTCTCTTAATAAAAGAAGCATCAAAAATCATCGAAGAAAAAAATATTAAAGTAATTATAGTTGATTCGTTAATTAGTCATTTTCGCAGCGAATATATCGGAAGGGGTACGCTTGCCTATAGACAACAAATATTAAATAGCCATATTCACGATTTATTAAGATTAACCGAAACTTATGATGAATTAGCAGTAATTGTAACGAATCAAGTTTCGTCTAGACCAGATGTTTTTTATGGAAATCCAATAATTCATACAGGTGGTCATGTCGTTGCCCATGGTGCTACTATACGAATATTTTTGAGAAAAGGGAAAGGAGTGCAGAGAGTTGCTAAAGTTGTTGATGCGCCTCATTTACCAGAAGAAGATGCTATCTTCTCAATAACTGAAGATGGAATAACAGATTAAAAATGAGATCTATAAATCAAAATAATTATTAATAATCGAGATTAACATTGACTTCTATGCCCTCCACAACTGCGGCGGTAACTGTACAATAGTTCTCAAACATTTTTTTACACATATCTGCCCTTTTGCGAACATCTGGATCATCAATTTTTGGCTTTATATTGACGTCTATTTTCAATATTCTTACAAATCCTTTTTCATTACGTCCTATCACAACATCCGCTTCTGCCTCTAAATCATCCAAAACGAAATTTCTTTTCTTTAAACAAAAAATAAAACTTGCGGAAAGGCAACCTAATAATGCTTGGCCTATAAGATGAGCTGGACTTGGTCCAAATTTTTCTGCTTCACTTATATTAGTATCATCAATATAGCAATCTTTTACTTTCATTTCTCCCATGTTACACTTAAATATCATGTCCTTTACTAAATTTATTTTTACTTTAATTTTAGCTTTTTTTGACATAAAATTCACCTAAATTTAGATTTAAGTTTGAAATATTAATTTTCATAATAATTACAGTATTAAATTGCTTCGATCTTTTTAAAATTATAATGTCGAGACAAGTGAAAATATAATCCTAGAAAGTATATTAAGATAATGAGGATATATTCAAAAGCAAATATGATTATAAAGAATATCATTAATACAAATAGTAGTATTTCAATTGTTAAGCTCGTTTTACTATTGTAATATTTAAAATCAAAAAAAGCCGCAGGATTCTTATATTCTGCTAAATATTCGGATAAGTTTTTCTCTTCTTTTCTTATCAAAAATCGTGGACCATATGTTTTTTTTGGAAAATAAAAAAAATTTGTCCCCCAATCAAATAAGTCAACAAAAATATGGATAAGATATGAAAGTCCACATAATATTAATGCCAGCCAATTAAAAAAAATTCCAAGTATCAAAATAACGATGCTAGGAATAATTGAATGAGAAAATAAGTTTCGATGATTATGGTCTTTAGCATAATTAGAAAAGAAAACATCTAAATCACAAATAAATGATGCAAAGACGATAATTATAAACTCAACCAAACAAAAGTTAAAAATGTAATGAAAACTCGACGCAAATATCACTCCAATTGCAAAGTGGCTATTTATATGTATCCAACTTCACCTAGTTTATGTAATATAGTTTCTATTATTTACGCGTACTAAAACGTTTTCTTTTGTTTCAAATCCATAAGGACCTGTAGCTTCTACGTTAAATGAGGCCGCAGAAGATGCTAAATATGCGGCTTTTTCTATGGTTTTCCAACTTTTATCTGATCTAATGAATTCATATAAAAAAATTGCGAAATAAACATCACCTGCCCCTGTCTCATCAACGACACCTAAAGATTGGAAGGCTGGTATTTTTAATATCTCTTTACCTCGTTTTACAATTAACGAACCTGCTTCTCCTAATGTCATGATAAATATTCCTTTAAATTCAATATATCTAAAATGGTTCATTGCTTCATAAATACCATCCTTTCCAGACAAGACTTTCATTTCTTCTTCGGAACCCTTAATTATCAGCCTATCCCCAATTAAATTAATTATTTTTTCCATATTTGAGATAATTTTTTCGTCTCTTATTAAAGAGACGTGTCCATTTTTAATTTTTCGAACGAATCCTTGGAGCTCTATTCCGATATAAGCATCTGGAAATTGTTTTAATATTTCAATGATGTATTCATATGAAATTTCGTTACATAATGGGGCTAAAACAATGATGTCTGGAGATTTATTAAGATAATTTTTAGGAATATCCTTAAATTCGAGATTAGGGCTCCTCGACTTAAGAGTTAAAGTTCTTGAATGATTGAAATAATCTAAAACAAAATTAGTATTATTTGTCTCTGTCCACTTTAATCCTTTTAAATCTATATTTTTATTTTTTACTAAATCTAAAAGACTTCTATTGAAATTTAAGCTGCCCAAATTAGATATAATATTTATTTCAACATCATTCGTATAAGTTCTCAAGGATAACGAGCCAAAAGAAACACTTCCCCCGAGGGTGGGATCGTGTTCTTTTTGAAACCGGATAATAGTGTCAATTGCTAAATGTCCAATAAAAAATATCGAGGGAACTTTTTCTTGATAACCCATTTTTTTATCTTATGATTTTATTTTTATTGGACTTTTTCAAATCTTCAATTATTTTATTCTTTTCCTTTAAAGCTAATTTTAACTTATTTATTTTGCCTTGTAAATCCTCGATTAATCCTGACATTGGACCACTATCTGGTGTTGTTGCTTCAGCTGTTTTAGAAGCTTTTAACTCTCTAATCATTGTATCTCTTTCTTCCAATTCATCCTCAAGTTCTTTTATTTTAGTATTAGTTGTCCCCGCTTCAAGTGCTAAAGTGGCTTCTTTTTCGAGAGATTCCTCTAATTTTGAGATTTTTTTTTTAAGGATTTCATTTTCTTTCTTCAAATCCTTAATTCTATCGGACTCTACTGAAGCACCACCCGTTTCTTGGGCTATTTTAAGTTCGGCGTTCTCTTTTTTTAATTTTTCTATTAATCTCTTATATCTATTCAAATCAGTTTGGAGGTCTTGAACCAAAATTTCTAACGTTTTTGAACGTGCTGAAGTAGTTTTTAATTTTTCAGGTTCTTCAACAGCGATCCCATAATCAACACTAAGCTTTTCTTTTGCTCTTGCTAATTGTCTATTTAACGATTCGTTATCTTCAGATAGCGATTTAATTTCATTCTTCAAATCTAAGAGTTGTGAATTCTTTTTTGATAATTCAGACATTAAATTATCAACCTGAGATTCAAGAGATTTAATAGAATTTTCTAGTTCAGAAATATGCTCGTTTTTCTTCTTTAAATCTAGCTTTAAATGATCTTTTTCTCCAACAGTTTTTTTAAGGATTTCCTCTGAGCTACGTACTAAATCGACATTTTTATCTATCTTTTCTTTCAATTCTATATTTTGTTTTTCTAATACTTCTATTTTTTCTAAAGTTTCTGCTATAACTGAAGGTGATTTCGAATCTGATTTCATTTTCTTCAACTTACTAATAAAATCTTCTTTTGACATTAGACTCAATTAATTATCATTTATTGAAATTTATTTTATAATTATTCCAGAAAAGTATCCTACGGAATATTCACAGGGTCCAGTACCGCCTCCTTTCTCGTAAGACATATAATATTTTAACGCTTTAGTTTTACATTGATTATTAGTGAGTTTATTACAGATTAACATTAACGATGTAATTGTTTGTGGTCCACATACTGAAGTATTTTTAGCCATATTTAATGTCTTTTCTGGATCAGATTCTAAAAATGCTTCTATTACCGCTTGATCCTTTTTGCGCATATCATCTAAATCATTTTTTGGATTAGAAATATTTCTTGGTTGTTTATGCGTCATATCCGAAGATGCAACAATAATGATATCTTTTTCAAAAGATTTAATAGCATTTGAAATGTCTGCCGATAATTTACTCATAATATCAAACTTTTTCGTAGAAATTTTTATTGGAACTATTTTTACATCTTTTTCTTTAGCACAATATTTAATAAAGGGTAATTGAACTTCAATATTATGCTCCCTCCCAAAGGGAAAGCCTAAAAAAGCTGAATCGTCTGAAATAATAATTTTACTATTTTTTACGATTTCCCTTGATAGCTCTGTATCTATGCTTAAATTTCCTAATGGCGTTTCCCATTCTCCCTCTTCCATCAATCCAACTTTTCCATATCCTACATGATCGGTGCCTAATACTATAACTGTATCAGGAATTTTTTCTTTAAACAAATTCAAATAAGTAAATGCTGCTGCACATCCTGAATATATAAATCCCGCATGAGGGGATATTCCCCCTATAATAGTTCTTTGTTCTTGGTTCAGTGTTTTAATTTCTTCACCAGGACCAAAATCTTTATCTAAAAAAGATTCATCGAGAATTCTAAGTAAATCTGGTTTAAAACGAGGATAAAAGCTTCCAGCGACTGCGGCTTTTCTTACTACCAATTTTTTTTTTCACGGTTTATTTTAAATATATAATATTATTCACTTTGTAATTTAAATAATTTCATATGAAACGTTGGGGACGAGGTAGAAAGACTGCGGGAGTTATTTCTTAAATCAGCACTGAAGCTTAAAAGAAATAAGATTTTATAGCTTTTATATTAATTTTTAATTTTTTTTTATAGAGATTAAAGTATTGAATAAAATAAAAAATCATGAATATAATTGAACAGAACTATGGTCTTAAAGTTAATAATAGAATTAATAAATTATCTAAAATACTTCTACTTGATGGACGAAAAGGAAGATATTCAGATATCGTTTGATGATATAAAAGAAGGAGAAGACATACCGGATAAAATTCCAACGAAATTTATTAATTCAAGAGTTATAGTATTTAATCCACTTTACGCATCGTATTTATACGTAAAGAAAAAGTTTTTTGGCTCTCCCTTAGGGATTAACAAACCACGATTAGAATATTTCTCTAAACCATCAGAGTTATCTCTTATAGAAGCTTATTATTTACTTGAAAAAGATAAAATAACCATTTTCGACGTTAAAAAGAACAAATATTTAAGCTCTAATGAGTTTTTTAAAATAGGAAAACAAACCCACCATAAATTTGAAGAAAAATATGCGATTTACAAGGATTTAAGAGAAAAAAATTATGTTCCTAGACCAGGATTAAAGTTTGGCGCAGATTTTGTTGTGTATAAGAAAGGTCCCGGATTAGAGCACTCTCCCTTTATAGTTCATGTATTACCTCACGACTCTAAGATAAGTGCGATCGATATGGTGAGGGCGGGTAGATTAGCTACTTCAGTAAGAAAGAAATTTGTAATTGCTAATCCACTCACATTAAATTACTATTTTTTTACCTGGTTCAAGCCTTAAAGCCTTTTATTTGGTACTATTATTTGCGACCTCGAGAAAAATATATAAATTTGTGTTCTTATTTAAATTCTGAAGGCGATTATTAAGAATAGAGAATAATTCTAATGATATCGGCTATATCGTGGATACGGTCAGCAAGCTTTTCCAAAGTCATAACACTATCACGAATTTGTAGAAGTTTTCTAATATTTAAATTTTGATCTGAATATAAATCTGATAAAAAGCCTCTAAATATTGAATCAATATCGTTTTCAATCTCGTGAATTGTTGTTGTGTTATTAAAAACTTCTTGACGATTGTCTCGTAGGTTTTTAATTGTTAGTTTTAGAACATCAGACATTTTTATTATGTTGTTTATTAGTTTATGGTAGTTCTTTTTAAAACTGTCGCTTAACTTGGAATCTTTTAAAAATGTTAAAATGTCAACAAATTCGAGAGCGGAATTTATCACATTATCCATTTTCAAAACTAGAGCAATGTAATCTCCCATTCCTTGTGCTCCTATTTCAGCAAACTCTTTAATAATACGAATTTTTATAGCATCAGCATCTTCTTCTGATAATATCATTTTACTCCTTTTTTTTTCAAGTGATTCTTTATTAGCTTCATAGCTTTCTGCCCAACTAGTATAATAAACGCCCATATCGCTAATAACATTGTAAATTATACGACTATGCTCAAGAAGCATAGTAATTATTTGTTCTTTTATTTTATTCATTGTTAATCATTATGCATTTTTTAATTCTGTCTATAATAATATATGCCTAAAAAAATAAAAATAATATTTTTTAATCACATATTATAATTAGGATAGTTTTTCATTAAATATTTTTATACTTTAAAGACGGTAAAAAAATATTGGGTAAACTTAAAACTTATAACGAAATAACCGGCTATGCAAAAATTGCAAGAAGATATTTTGTGAATAACTTTTATGATGGTATGTTAACGATCCTAGGTATCATTCTGGGCTTTTTTGTAATTCTGCTTAACGATCCTGGTAATTCGATCAAATCTAATTACGTTATATTAACGGGATTAGGAACTTCAATTTCTATGTTAATATCTGGCATTTCTGGATCGTATCTTTCAGAAAGGGCAGAACAAAAAAAAGATCAAAAGGAGTTAGAACAGGCTATGGGAATTCAACTTGAAGAAGAAAAATTAGTTGAGGATTTAGATGAGAAAGAGATTAAAAAAGCTATGGTTATACCGCCTAATAATTTAAAAAAAAAATTTTTTATAAAAAGGAAAATAAGACGTGAGAAGCCTAAAACTCTTCACGAAAAAGCTGAACGTTTTACAGGATTTATTGTTTCTTTAGTTAATGGGATAAGTCCGTTTTTAGGAGGAGTAGTCGCAATAATCCCTTTTTTTTTCGTAGCAGAGTCAGGAATTACGTGTTTTATTACCTCTTTTGTAATAATTTTTATTTGTATTATTTTCTTAGGAACATTTCTAGGTATGATCTCGAAAGACTCTATACCTAAAAACATATTACAAATGCTAATGGCATTCACTCTAACAATCATTATTACTATTTTGTTTTTGGGAGGTTGATTTTCTTTTTTGAAATAATATATTTCATATTCTATTGAGATTGAGAAGTTTTAATAAAAATATTTTACTTCACTAAAAAATTATTGAATTTAAAATTCGGCCTAAATAAATAGAATTTGTTGATTCAATTAGGAAATTAAAATTGAAAACTATAGGTGTAGATATCGGATCTTTAGTAACTAAGATTGTTCTTTTGGACGATAGTGATATAATTGACTTTCGTATTGACCGTTCTACATTCGATTTTAAAAGAATTGGTCATAATTTATTTGATGACATTTTAAATAAAAATAACTTAAAAAGATCTGATGTTTATGTAATGTCAACAGGGTATGGACGAAATACTATAGATATCGCCGATGACAGAATTACTGAAATTACAGCTCATGCGAAAGGTGCTCAGTATTTTTTTTCTGAAGTGCACTCAGTTATAGATATAGGAGGTCAAGATAGTAAGGCAATTTTAATTTCTAAAAAAACGGGAAATGTCATCGATTTTCAAATGAACGACAAGTGCGCAGCAGGAACTGGTAGATTTTTAGAAGTCATGGCCCATGCTCTTGAAATGCCAATAGAAAACATAGGAGAACTAGCTTTAAATTCGAAAAAACCAGCAGCAATAAGTTCTACTTGTACTGTCTTCGCTGAGAGCGAAGTGATTTCACTTTTCGCCAGAGGTGCTTCCAAAACGGATATTGCAGCAGGAATTCACAAATCTATAGCAAAAAGAGTAGCAGGAATGGCTAAACGTATCGGAGTTGCACCAACACTAATTTTCTGTGGCGGAGTGGCTAAAAATGTAGCAGTTAAAAAATATCTAGAACTAGAGCTTGGCTTCGAAATTATTACACCTAAATATCCTCAACTTACAGGAGCGATTGGAGCTGCTTTAATTGGACAAGACAATCAGAAAAAATAATCTTTTTTCTGCTAAATTTTAATTTAATAAGCTTTTTTTACTTAATTATGTACTTTAAGTTGGGGGTCTCATACTCCAATATGCACAGAAAGCACCTAAGATCATCGAAAATCTGACAATAAAAAGGAAATGCTCGTGTGGTCTGATAACAGAACCTAATATCACAGTATCAAGTAAAATACAAGGACCAACTATAAACGCGGCTAGGATGATAAATCCCGCCCTTTTTTTCAAGTCGCCAGCGGTCATTTTTCTGAACCTGTTGAATCCAATAGCAGTAATTACGGCTACAAACGAAACTTCCACCCATAATAAATAATAAAAAATTGTTGTTGGATCAATCCAGTCGTCGTATATTTCGCCTTTGGGAACATCGGGGCAGACAACGACTTGCTGGAAAGTAGTGTATAAGAATAAATAGTACACAATAGAAAGGCCCAGAAATCCGCTTATTATGATTTTTTTAGATTTAGGAGAACCAAACACATCCCATGTAAAAAGAATTATTGATATTGCTCCAAATGGAATTGTAGAATATGAAAAATAGCTTATTACTCCTTTGACCCCTGGTAAATTACGACCATATATCGCAACAGAGAGAAATGTTATCGTAATTCCAGTCCATCCTAGTGCGATTGCAGCTAAAAAGGTAAAAAGATTAATATGCCGCTTATGTTTTGTTTTAAAATAGAATTTTAATGATAGAAGTGCCATAATCCAAGCAGAACAAATTAGTAATAAAGCACTAAACCCATTTAACCAAGTTAAAATTTGATTTGTCATTTTAATAAAAGCATAATTTATTTTGATTAATAATTTAAACTTATATATTTAAAAAGATTTCTATTTTTAGTTTATTACTATGGACAGACTCTATCTTTTATTTTAAAAACCAATTCCATCTAATATAATTATCAAAATCAAAGATCTTTGAGAAGTCAACTTCGGAATAATATTGAACTATCTTGATTAAAAATCTCAAATATAAATCGCTAATTTTTTGATTATATTTCTCGGTTAAAAAATTACTGATTAATTTTGGAGTTAATTCTGAAGTCTTATCATAATCTTTTAAGTATAATTCGACGTCTTTTGATAATTTATAAGCTTTTGAAATTTCGTTTTTTAATATAATTAAGCTTGTCTGTGGATCTTGTTCGGCCAAAAATTTTTGAACAATAATCCGTTCAATTTTGGTCAATTTTGATAAAATCTTTTCTTTATCTTTAAATATTTTATCTTTACTTATCACTATATAAGCCTTGTATTTTTTCTTATCTTTTTTGTAATTTTTTTCTTGTTCTATAGAAATATCGATATCAAATGTATCTTGAAAAATAAATTTAAAGAAATTCATAATGTGAGGATTCAATATACTGAAATCATTTAATAAAAGTATTTTTTTTTTGAAAAAGCAAGCCCTTAGAATATTAGTCAGAGAGAGAGCATTTAGATTTAACGTGAGTAAATACACATCAATAGTATCTTTACCAGGAATTTTATCTTCTGTAATTTGTTCTACTTCAATCTGAGGAAGTTCAATCGTAAAATCTGTTATAAAACAATCTCTCACATTAAGATTTTTATCAATATAAGCAATAAAGGAATGGTTACAGATAAGGTCCTCAGCAACATTAATTGCAGAGACACCTCGTTTGCTTTGAATTATAAGATTCTCTTCTACTTCCAATTTACCTATTTTTGAACATTCAGGGCAACGAATTTCGACATTTACCATGGGCTTTTCGAGATTTTATTCTATGTTGAATATAATTCGTATTATAGATTTAGATTCAATTTTTAAAATCTAAGTATATTAAAAAAATCTGCATTTATATAATGAATATACATTTTAATTTAAAAAAATCTAGATGAGTAAAAAGAATAAGAGAGAGTGATTTGCTTATTGAATTAGAAATTGTACAAATGAATAAATAATCTTTTTCTAACACTATTTAACATATTGTTTTAAAGCTCATAAATTTTAATAAAAATAATGTACTTAAATCAGAGAATGCCGAATTTAGAATTATTATCGAATTATTATACTTATTTAAAGGCTAAAAAAGCAGAAGGAAAAAAAATTATTGCTTACATAGCACACGATAATATCCCAGAGGAAATAATTGATGCTGCTGGTTTTGTCCCTCTGAATATGATATTTGCGGGAAATGACGAATTAATGAATTCGAGCCATGATTATTTACCTCCATCAACTTGTAGTTTTGCACAGAGTTCTATAGGTTTATTTACTCAAAGGCCAGCGGGTTTTAATTTTTTAGAATTAATTGATTACTTCCTCGTTTCAAATCATTGTGTTTCAGATATTTGTGCTTCAGAAATTATTACGAAATATTTTTCAATCCCTCGATTGAATTTTTATATTCCCTATTTTTTAAAAGAGAACGCGCTAAAATATTACAGATTGGAATTGTTAGATTTAAAGCGTCAACTTGAAAATATTAAAGGTAACGAAATAAAAGAAGAAGATTTAAACGAGAGCATTAAGAAATTCAATAATTTTAAGAAAAAACTCTTAGAAGTTTCCAATTTAGAGATAAAAGGAAAAAATAAATTATATATATTCCAAGAGGCCATGTTATACGGTCCAGATTTTATATTCGAATTAAATAACATTATTCAAAAGTATAAAATTTTGCCAACTCAAACATCGAACAATTTAAAAGATATCATATTTACAGGGTGTTCAATTTTTATTAACGATTATCTAATTGATTTGATTGAAGAGAGTGGAGGAAATATAGTTTATTTTGACACTTGGATTGGAGATAATTATTATTCACAAATTTTAGACGATGTGATATTAAATTCAAAAGAAAACCCATTAGATCTTTTTGTTTATAGATTTCAAAATAATAAAAGTGGAGATCATATAGTCCCAAACTATCTTGAAAATAAAGTTACTAAAATAGAGACTATTTTCAAAAAATATAAGCAAAAAATGGGTAGAAAATTAGGTGTAATAAACCATATTATAAAATTTTGTGATCACATCTCAATTAATTCTGCATTTTTAAAAGAAAAATTACAGAAAAAGAAAATTCCAATCTTAAATTTAGAGCGTGATTATTCCCGTGCTAATCGTGGCCAGCTTTCAACCAGAATTGAAGCATTTCTCGAGATGATATAAAAAATGAGTGTTATTGCTGATGATGTTATTACATTTACTTCTATGTTAAAAATGGCTTATAATTTATTAACAGGAAACTCTTATCTAAAAAGAAAGAAGTTCAGAGAAAAAAAAAAATTAATATCTGTAGCTTTGCCATTTTCGGATTTAGCGTTTGCGGGTGGAGCAATTCCAGTTTTCCCTATAAGAATGGAGATCTTTGAAATCAATAAATATTTGGTCGCATTGGGATCTGCAGGTAATATATTTGGATGGAAGAGTGTCACAAATCTCTTAGGCTTCATAAAAAAACTTGATATTAAAAGTATCAATACTACAGTTGATAATATTATTGACGAAGTTATTGATACGATAAATAAAAAATATAATCAGATGTATGATTTAGGTATAGAAAGTGGAATTTCTACTGATTTTTGTTATGGAATTAAAAGCCTCTATGGAATGCATATATCTAAAGGTAAAAATGTAGATGCAAATTTAAATTTTACAATCCGATGTAGCGCTTGGAATAAATATCTAGAAACGTTAAAGACAATAAATTATCCTGCTAAATTCATATGGGTGGAAGTGCCCCCAAGAAATATCGGAAATGCTCTAGATATTTTAACGGATAATTTATCTAATGCAATAAAGGAAATTGAAGAGATCACGCATATAAATTGCACCGATAATAAGCTTAGAGATCATTTTCGAATAAGAAACCGAATTTGTGAAAATTATAAAACTATACTTCACGAAATTTCGGCATCTGGATTTTATCCATGTAATCCTGCAACTTTTGCTGAGATCTTGGCTTTACTTTCCAATAGTTTTCAAGACTACAACTCTAACGAGAAGAGATACGTTGAAAACATGTCATCATTAGTAAAAGAAATGAGGGAACGGATAAGAAAAGGAATTGGAATGGATTGTTCTAATATGCCAAGAATATTAATAACACCAATGTTTGGTGGATGGGAACCTAAAAGCCACGAAATTATATATGAATTAGGTGGAAGAAGTTTATATGCTGATTGGGATATGCTGGGCTTCCTTGAAGAAATACCAATTTCAAATAATTCTAATCCCATTGAAAAATATGCTCATTTTATTATGAATGCCAGTTCTAATTATATGGGTTGCGATAACGAAACATTAACGAACTCGTATTTAGGTATAGCTAAAAAACTAAATGTTGATGGTCTTGTTTTTACTCAATTATTTGGTTGTCATAGTGTTTCTAATTGCTATAAACTACTTAGAGATAAATTAAGAAGAGAGGAAATACCATCAACTGCATTAACATTTAATAAAATTGGCGAAAATGTAGAGCAAGTTAAGACACGCTTAGGAGCCTTTATGGAAATGCTTAAATAAATTGACTTAAATTAATTTTATAATTTAGTTAATTCCAATCTTAGAATTTATTTAATATAAAATAAAATTAGCTCCCGAAAAAATCGGAAGGTTTTAGCAGATGTGGCTCCTCTTCTTCTTCTTTTTTCTTTTCATGTGGATCGACCCATTCACCGTCCTTTTCTGAAGTAGGAGCAGGAGCAGCCCCACTAGGAGGATTCAAACCACCAGGAGGCGATAAACTTGGAGGTGTTAATCCGGTACCAGCGGTAATAGGTTCTGGTTTTGATTGTGTTTCACTTACAGTAGGTTGAACCGTATATGTTCCTGATTGTAAACTTTGAAATTCGCTTAAAACTTTCTCAAGATTCATAGATTGAACGCTCTTGTTCATTGTATTCATTATCTCTTTTAATGACTGTGAAGTTTCTTTTAATCCTTTCGGATTAATTCCAGTGAGCAAGGAATCTAAACTTGTATTTATATCTTCGTTCAAATCTTTCAAAGAGTCCAATACAGCCTGCCAATGTTTATTCATTTGATTTTCAATTGCTCTTATCATTTTTATTGTTTCGTTCATAAAATTGACGTGAGCTTCGTATCTTTCTTCGTCTTTTGCTCTGAGATCGGAAATTAACATAATAAGTTTTCTCAATTCTTCCTTTTCTGCTTCTGACATTTCTAAAATATATTCCTTTTAATTTTTCTTTACTAATATTATGATTATTAAAACTAATATATATATGTATTAGCAAAAAACAAATTTTATTTTTTTTAACACTTTTTTCTAAATCATGGTAAAAATAGGTCGAAATATTGACGAATTTGAAGTAGGTATGACGGCTGAATTCAATCATACATTTACTCAAAAAGAAACAGAAATCATGGCGGATTTAATTGGGGATCATAATCCTTTCCATTACGGTGGCGAATTCATAAGAAATACAAGGTTTAAACGACCTATTGTTCATGGATTACTTGTTGGTGGAATGATAAGTCATTTTGGTGGCGATTTATTTCCAGGCCCATGCTGTCTTGCTGAAACAATCGAGTTTAAATTCCTAAAGCCTGTTTATTTTGGAGATACTATTAGGTCTGTTGCAACCATTACGGAAGTAGATCGTAAGCAAAAGCGTCTTGCCTTTTCAATGGCGTGCTATAACGAGAAAGGCCAAAAAGTTGTGGAAGGAAGAGCAACTTGTATTCCATATCAAGTTGAAATTAAAAGGGATTGAATAATTCGCATTAAATTATTTTATAGATAAAGGGAACTTATTTATTAGAAAAATTATGGTGAAATAGAATATGTCAATTAAAAAAATCGAATGGCCAAAAAATCCAATAATTTTTCAAATTAATACATGGTCTTGGCTCTATGGTTTATCAGAGACTTATAATTACCCTATTACGCTAAAGAATGTCCCTGAAGAAGTTCTAGATAAGGAAATAAGCTTATTTGACGCCGTTTGGCTTATGGGAATATGGGAACGGAGTCCAAAAGGGAGAGAAATTGCTATTCAGCACCCTGATTTACAACAAGAATATCATAGCGCGTTAAGGTATTTTAGTACGGATGATGTTGTTGGTTCACCATATTCCGTCCATTATTATCACGTTGATTCCCATCTTGGGGGTCAAGAAGGATTAGCTTTTTTTCGCAAACAATTAGCTGATCGCGGAATTCTATTATTACTTGATTATGTACCAAACCATGTCGCCGTTGATCACATATGGACCTTAGAGAAATCAGATATGTTTATTCAAGGTACTTTTGAAGAACAAATCTCCAATCCTTATGATTTTTTCTCGGTAGGAGATAAGGTCTATGCTCATGGTCGCGATCCTTATTTTCCTCCGTGGAGCGATACGGTGCAGATAAACGCATTTTCGCTGGATGCACGTCAGAAAGCGATAAATACTTTATTAAATATAGCTCGCCAATGCGATGGAGTCCGTTGTGATATGGCAATGTTATTAATCAATAAAGTCTTTAAACGCACCTGGGGTGAAAGGGTGGGAACACCCCCTGAGAAAGAATTTTGGCAAGAAATAATTCCAGCAGTAAAGGAAAAATTTCCTAATTTTAAATTTATAGCAGAAGTTTACTGGGATCTAGAATGGGACCTTCTGCAGCAAGGATTTGATTTTTGTTATGATAAACGATTATATGAACGTTTGCTTCACGATAATGCCGAATCTATTCGAGAACATCTTCAAGCAGATTGGGATTATCAAAGCAGATTAGTACGCTTTATTGAAAATCACGATGAAAAAAGAGCAATTAAAGTTTTTGGTGAAGAAAGATCACGGGCAGCCGCTATTATCTCACTGACATTACCAGGAGCGCGATTGATACACGAAGGACAAATGCGGGGACATTCGATAAAATTACCCATCCAATTAAGAAGGAGACCGATGGAAGTAGATATTACAGAACTTATGGATTTTTATCAGAACTTATTAAAAATTATACCCGGAAAAGAAAAGGGGAAAGGACAATGGGAATTATGCAAAATTGAACCTGTAGCTAATGATAATTCATATAAAAACCTAATTGCTTATACGTGGTCTTTTGTTAATAAAAATATTCTTATAGTAGTCAATTTTTCAACATATCTGACACATGGTCATGTAAGAATTAAAGGTGCACATTATGGTTTTAATGAATGGACTTTTAGAGATTTATTAACAGAGGAAGAATATACTTATAAAGGGGAGGATCTCGATACTTACGGTCTTTACGTCGATTTAGATGCGTGGAAAGGTCATATCTTCGATATTAAAAAAATTGAATAATTATCACTAGAATTCTAAAGAAGTTTTAATATTATTATCAATTATAATCGTTTATGAAAGCGGTTATATTGGCGGCAGGAGAAGGAAAGAGATTAAAACCGATAACCTCGTCACGTCCTAAACCTATGATACCGCTTGCCGGAAAACCACTATTAGAACATACAATTTTAGGATTAAAAGACGCCGGAGTAGATGATATTTTATTAATTGTAGGGTATAAAGAAGATGTTATTAAAGATTATTTTGGCGATGGAACTGAAAAATTTAACACTAAAATTGAATATACAACTCAAGAAAAATATTTAGGTACAGCACACGCTACTGGTTACGCCAAAGATTTTGTCAAGGACGAACCATTTTTAATGATTTATGGCGATTTATTAGTTGATCCGATTCTTTTCAAGGAAGTTGTAAAAAAATTTAATGATAATAATACCGAAGGATTAATTTCGTTAATTGAAGTAGAAAATCCTCAAGATTTTGGAATAATTTCACTTAATTCTGATGGATTTGTGGAAAAAATTACCGAAAAACCTTCTCCATATTTAAATTTAGGTAATCTAGCAAATGCCGGAATTTATATTTTTAAACCACTTATATTTGAAGCAATTGAAAAAACAAAAAAGTCTGTTAGAGATGAATATGAATTTACTGACTCAATGGAAATTCTAAAAAATCAATTAAACGGAAGAATTGTAGGATATGTTATTAAAAATTATGTATGGAGTGACATTGGTTTACCCTGGCAATTGTTAGATGCAAATGAATATCTTTTAGATAAAATAGAGAGTAATATATTAGCAGATACCGAAAGTAATGCCAATATTATAGGTAAAGTATATGCGGGTAAAAATACCGTTATTCGATCTGGTTCATACATTAAAGGTCCATGTTATATAGGAGAAAATAATATTATAGGTCCTAATGCATTTATTCGACCGTATACATCAATAGGTAACAATTGTCATATTGGAATTTGTGAAATAAAAAATTCAATAATTTTATCAAATACTAATATTCCACATTTTAATTATATAGGAGACTCTATTATCTGTGAAAACGTAAATTTAGGTGCCGGTACAAATTTAGCAAATTTAAGACTTGACGATGGAAACGTAAAGGTTAATATTAGCGGGAAATTAATAGATTCACAAAGAAGGAAATTAGGTACGATCATAGGTCCCAATGTAAAAACTGGTATTAATTCAAGTATAATGACAGGGAGAATATTAGGTGAAAATTCAAGAATTGGAGCACACACTTTAGTTATCGAAGATGTACCTCCTAATACTTTATATTATCAAGATCCCAATAAAGGAATTATTAAAAAGAAATTTTAATATTTAATGAACTGTAACTGTTTTTGCTAGATTTTGAGGTTGATCGGGGTCTAAACCTACATCTACAGAATAGTAATAGGCTAAAAGTTGAAGCGCAGGTATAAATGTAATAGGACTAAAGAGGTTATAGTAGGCATTGTCCGGTTGGTTTATTCGAATTGTTACATCACTTAATTCAGTTATTTTTTTATCATTTTCAACCACAAGTGAAATAATTTCGCCACCTCTAGATTTGAATTCCATAACATTCCCAATTAAACGCTCATATGTCTCATCTGGAGGAGCAATGAAAATAATAGGAAAACCATCTCTTACTAATGATATCGGCCCATGTTTAGCGTGTGCCGCAGAGTAACCTTCAATAAAGCGACACGCAATCTCTTTTAGCTTTAAGCCCCCCTCTTTAGCAGTAGCAATGGAAATTCCACGTGCTAAGAAAAAGAAGTTATGGGTTTTTTCCAAACTGTTAACGATTTCCTTTATCAAATCTATATTATTTTCGAGAAAATTTTCTATAATATCAGGAGTATTTTTTAGCGCATTGTAGTACTTATTAATCTCTTCTGGAGATAAAATTTTTCTCATTTTTGCAATTTCTAAACCAATCAATGCCATTGTTAATACTTGAGTTACATATGTTTTTGTTGCTGCAACACCAATTTCAGGTCCTGCTTGTGTTACTAATATATGATCAGAATATCTAGTAAGTGATGAACCTACTATATTTGTAATAGATAAAATTTTAACGTTCTTATTTTTTTTTGCCCATCTAATGGCTTCAATCGTGTCAATAGTTTCTCCAGATTGCGAAACGGCAATAATTACTGAATTATCTTGCAATGAATTTGATAATTGAGTATGGAATTCAGAACACTCAATTGCTTG
>JBHLQY010000048.1:0-18690 GCA_048883105.1 Candidatus Thorarchaeota archaeon
GTATGGGAAGGCAAAAAAGATATAAAAAGTGATAGAGAAAAGGTAAAGACTAAACTTTTTAACAAATTCGATGAAATTGAAACCATATCAAGCTCTTCTAAAGTCATCCATAAAAATGAATTAAATTCAACTAGTTGGACAAATAAATTATTTTGGGGGGATAATTTAAAGGCTTCATCCTATCTTCTCAATTCATATGAAGGAAAAATAGATTTAATTTACATAGATCCACCATTCTTTTCTGGTTCTAATTATGCTATAAAAATTAAGGAAAATGACTTAGATTACGAATCTATCGCCTATTATGACTATTGGAAAAAAGATTTAGATTCTTATTTGCAAATGTTATATGAAAGGATTATCTTATTTAAACAGTTATTATCTAAGACGGGGTTAATTTTTGTTCATATCGACTGGCACGCAAATCATTATATTGGTTTAATTTTAGATGAAATTTTTGGACAAAATAAGTTTGTAAATAATATTGTTTGGTATTATTATAATAAATATTCAGCTGGGAAGAAAAACTTACCACGAGCACACGATAATATTTTGGTTTATTCGAAATCAAGTAATTATACTTTTAACGAAATTCGAATTCCAAGGAAAAAACCGAGAAAGCAACTTAAACGACAAATGGTAGATGGCGTTTTAAAAAATGTAAAGAACAAAAACGGACATGTTGTTTATAGAATTGTAACTGACAAAAAATTAGACGATGTATGGAAAATTCCTTGCATGCAACCAGCTTCAAAAGAATGGACCGGATATCCAACGCAAAAACATCACGATTTAATTGAAAGAATTATTCAATTAGGATCTAATGAAAATGATTTAGTTGCAGATTTTTTTTGTGGTTCTGGTACAACGTTATTGACTGCTGGGAAGCTAAATAGGAGATGGATAGGCTGTGACATTTCAGAATATTCGATATATTTAACCAGAAAAAGAATTAAGAATTTTCTTGAAAATAATCAAAGCAATCTAAAACAATATAATCCTATTGAGATATATACAATTTTAACTGAAAAAAGAAAAAAAATTATTGAGTCTGGCTTTTTTGAAAAAGAGTTAGAAATTAAAAGAAAAATTTAGATTTAAAAAAGGAAGGAAAAAAAATCTTATAGATTTTTATTATGATATTCGATATTATACCCTAGATAATTAGATAATGCCTCAAAAATGATATCACCAACTTCACTTAAACTTGCTGCAACATGATGGGCAAATCCACCTAAACATAATTTTTTCAATAGATCTTGTAAATTAGGTATTTCAATAACGCCATATCCACCATATGTTTCTAAAGGATCGTCTGTATATTCTCCTTCAGCAAGTATCGCTTTCATCTCACCAAATAAGTCATCTGTTTCTATTCTTAGGAGTGTACAAGGTCTTGTTTTAATTCTACCCTGAATAGCACCAAATGTATTTTCTTCACCTCTGAAATCTTTCATAATTGGATGTAGAGTCATTTTAGTATCTTGGAAAAACGATTTTGGAAGATTACTACAATGGAAAAGAACCATTTTATTTGGGATATCACCGTAATTGTTGTTCCAGTCCAAAATTGCTGATGGAGTATCAGTAGCTATTTGTAGTATTAACATTCCAATTAAGCCTGAAATATCGACTTCACATGCAGCTGGAACAAGACCTTCGCTAAATGTACTTAAAACAGCGCAAGGGACAATACCGAGGGTTGATTCAATTGAGGGCCAACATTGGAAAGCAAATCCATCTAAATTCTTTTCTTTTACCCAATTATCAATAACTACGGCTAATTTTCCTAATTTAATAATACTTTCTTCTGGAAAGTGAGCAGTAGAAGTATAATTTTTAAGAAATTCAATTTTTTCTTTAACTTTATTGTCATTATCATCCAATTCTCCAATTAGACTCAAAATTTCAGAAAGATCAATTGGTTCAACGGTTATTCCATTAAAAGCTAAAATTTTTTCACTATACCTAACAGTTTCAAATGCGTTTGGTCTTGTTCCGATTTGTCCTAATCTCGCATTTTTAAGCTTGTATACGATTTTGCAAATTTTTTCAAATCTTTTTATATCTTCTTTGTAAATTTCTGATTTAATAGGACATGTATGAAGAGTGGTAAGACTAAAGGGAATCCCGTGTTGATAAAGAACGCTACAAACAGAAATTTTTCCACAAAAGGCATCCCTTCTATATTTCCTATTCATTTTATTGATTTCATCTGAAGAAGCTTGGATTAAAACAGGAACATTAAGGTTTGCGAGTTTGAGCGTCGATACAATTCCTTTTTCATTTCCAAAATTACATAGTACTATTAATATTCCAGAAATTTTATCAGAATTTTTTTTGAATAACTCTGCACATTTTTTAGCATCAGAATAAGTCTCTACTGCTCCAAAATTTGTTTCATTTTCTCCTAAAATAACGTGATCATAGCCCAATTCGTTTAAAACATTAATAATTTCTACCCTTCCTTCTTTTGCGAGATGATCTGGAAAAGCATCACGATTTCCAACGATTACACCAAAAGTAGGTTTCATTTAAAATCCCTTCTAAAATTTTAAAAAAATTAATTTTACTAATTTAATTTAAGAATTTAATAGAAATTTAAATTTATGTAAATTAGACAACTCTTTTAAAATTTAATGAAACCGATTAAAAGATTTAAAGAACTTTGTGTTAATTTCAAATTTTTTCGATATACAGTAATACTTCATTTAGGTTATTTCGTTGTCTCATTAATTTTAGTTCTTACAATTCTCAGAGAGCAAAATGATTTCATAATATATTTTAATGCTGGCGGAATATTCTATAAAAATATAGAAGATTTATATAATCAAGAACATTATTTATGGGATTATAGATATTTGCCTCTCTCAGCGATGTTTTTTGTTCCATTTTATCTATTAGGCTTTGAAATAGGTTTCATTGTTTTTCATACTTTAAATTTAATTCTTAATATCTTAATTTGTATTGTTTTATACAAAATCTGTAAACTTATTAAAGGAGAAGATCACGAAAAAGACGATAAAAGGATTATTATATATATTAGCGTTTATTTGGTGGGAATACCTCAAATGTTCAATTATATTTTAGGGCAGATTAATTTATATATTACCTTTTTTATATTAATATCTCTTTATATATTTCTCAAATATGACAAACTTAAATGGCAATTTATTGGTAGCTTGATTTTAGGGTTAGGTATAATCCTAAAACCTACTGCCCTTTTTTTAATTCCCTTCTTATTAGTTGTCAATTTAGATTTTAAAAAAAGGAAAAAGTTAACCATTGATTTTTCAACCAGCATTGTAAGGCTAATTGGAGTATTTTTACCAGGATCATTAAACATTATCTTATTTTTAGCATACCCTATATTATGGGAAGGGTTTATAGAAACAAATTTAACGGGGAGTAATCCACTTACTTTAAATTTCTCATTTAGTATTACAAAATTAATTCTAAATTTTTGCTATGTTTATAATATTCCCTTTAATCAATTATATGTTTTAATTGGGGTTATGAGTATTATTGCAGGAGTAGGATTTATAATATTTATAATTGGAAAATTTGATAAAAAATCCCAGATAATTTATGGGATAACTATCGGAATATTAATTATGTTGCTTGGATATTACGATTCTTGGGACCATCATCTCTTAAATTTAACACCATTATTGATTATCATGATATTTAATTTACCAAGACATTCAGATATTACTGAAAAATTTATAAGAAAAAGTTTGCTCTTTTTTAACTGTTTTGATTTAGCTTTTATGGGAATTTGGTTTCTAATATGGTTTTATTTTCCCTATAATTTTGCAAGCACGATTTTTTTAATAATGGTTTTTTATGGAATTAGCAAATATGCATTAATCCAGAGAAAAAAAAAGAGCGGTTTGAAAAGAATTTCCTGATGTTCAATTTAAAAAATTTTGATATTAAAATGTAGAGGGCGTTAATTTTGAAGATTAAACTCTTTTTATTAGGCGCAACGGTGTTTATGGTATCCATTATTGCGACAACTTCAAATGGAGTCGCAGCGAATTATGATATTGGGGTTGAAGAAGGTGATCAATATATCTGGAAATGTACCATATGTGATAAAGAGAAAATGGAAGATCTTTTTGGAATAAATTGGAATTCTAACGGAACAGGTCTTTTTGAGGAATTAGAAAGAGGGACTCAGATGAAATTTATAATAAAAGAAACTGATGAAGACACTAAAATATATAATCCTAAATCACAAGAAAATGAAGAATTTTTCTCTATTACTTTTAAAAAATGGATTTGGACAGATGAAGATAAATCTTTTGGTGATGATGATTATGTAGATCAGATGACATATTATACGGATCCAAAAGATTTTTCTGATGATTTAATATTTCAGAATTTTGCTCCAATATGGTTTCCAATTCCAATAGATGAGTATTTAAAAGAAGTAGACTTATACGAAGGTTATTCAATAGATGCCAGATCTATATCAGCTTTAAACTGTGAAATTAAAAAATATGATTTAGAGGATGATTATCCAACCGAATTCATTAAAATTCAGGCAATGTATAATGATGAAGGCATTTTAAGGTCGTATAAACTATACATTGAAGATAATCAAATAATTGTTGAAATTTTTTTAGAAAATGATATTGTTTTCTTCCCAACGATAATAGAAGTTTTTATCCCGGTGATAATTGGAATATTTTATATTGGACTCCTATATTTCATTTACAAAAAAATCTTAATAGGTTAAGGACAATTTTTGCAAGAAAAGTGATATGAAATGGAAATAATACCTGCTATTGATATTAGTAATGGTAAATGCGTAAGATTGTATAAGGGAAAAAAAGGAACAGAAAAAATATATTATGAAAATCCTATTGATGCTCTGGATTTTTGGATTAACCAAGGAGCACAGCGATTGCATTTCGTAGATCTAGACGGAGCATGGGGATCTGATATAAATAAGCAACTATTAAAAAATATGATAATAAAAGCCTCAGAAATAGTAAAAATTCAAATAGGCGGGGGCATAAGAAGTTATGAAATGGCTATTGAATTAATTGAAGTTGGTGCTAATCGCATTATTATTGGTACACTAGCAATAAAAAATCCGGAGATTATTAAAAAATTAGCTAAAGATATTGGCTCAAAACATATAATTGTGGCACTCGATTATAAAAGCGGTAAAATAACTACGCACGGGTGGACGAAACAAACTAACATAGATCCTTTTATATTTGGAAAAAAAATAGCTGATTTTGGTGCAGGATATATCCTCTTTTCTTCAGTCGAAGCTGACGGTGCGTTCACAGGTCCAGATCTCCAAAATATTGAAAAAATGGTAAATTCAGTTAACCTTCCAATTTATATTGCGGGAGGAATCAGAAATGAAGAGGATCTTATAAAATTAAAAAAGATTGGAGTCCATGGAGTTATTGTTGGGAAAGCTTTTTACGAAAAGAAACTTTCTCCCTCAATAATCAAAAATGCTAAATATAATGATTTAAAGTAATTACACAGAATACAGAAAAATTTATTTGATTTAACTAAAAATTAGCAAATTTAAAAAAAATGTATCAATATCTTATTTTGCAAGAATATTTTATAATTTTCCTACCTGCATTTCTATTAGGTTTACTGCATACCGCCATGCCCTGCGAAGACAAGGCAATCTTTTGTTTTTGGTCATTTGGGATTTCAAAAGAACCTAAAAGAAACGTTTTGATATTGATAAGCTATGGTCTTGGCCTAATTACTGCCAATTTAACTATTGCAATCATAACGATACTAGTTAGTTTAATACCGTTAATTTTTCTCCCCGCAATTGTTTTAGATCCCTATGCTATAAATTTTTTTGGAGCATTTTCTTCTACATTTGTAGCTATTTTCTTCTTATTTTTTATTACAAGAAAAGATTATTTACCACATTCAAAGCGCAAAGACAGCATTATGAATTTGGACTGGGATAAACGAAGAACACCTTATATCTTCGGACTTCTTGCGGGATTTCCCCCATGTTTGTTTGAATTGTACATATATTCTCAATGTTTAATCTATTCTTTAAGTTATGGATGGTTAGAAGGATTTTTTACAGTATTTTATTTTTCCCTAGGGACATTTATAGGCTTATTCCCATTGGCTCTTGCTAAACAAACTGCTCAAACCATTATGCCGAAGGAAATGGAAGAATCCAAGAAAAAAAGAAAAAATACCATTTATATAATTATGTTATTGATAATAATAGGTTTCAATATTGTTATTATGATTCTAAGCTTCTTAAGAATACATATATTTCCTGTGGAAAGGTTGCGATAAAAAATAAAAAATGGACTATGTAAAGAATTTAAATTTGAATTTTTTTATAATATTATAGACTTAAAATAATAAAAACTATGTAGGATATTTTTTAATCTTATAATTTAACCATAGTATTGTATTATCAAAAAAATAAATTATGACAGCAGAAAAATGTTTAATTTGTAATAGTTCACAAATTGATTTTAAATGCGAAAAATGTAAATCATGCTTTTGTATTAATCATACTGCTACAACAGAGTTATGGGTGTGTAAAAGACATAATCTTGAATACTCAAAAGCGAAAGCAGCAGAGTTAAATTATAAATGTACAGTTCTGGAAGATAGTTCTTGCCCAGAATGCGGTTCTCTTTTAAGAATCGAGCAATTATCTTCTGGTCAATATTATTTGCAATGTATAAATCCAAAGGACGCTTGGAATTCATATCTTAAAACGCCTGGAATTTTTTTTCCTTCTGAAGAACAATTAAAAAAAGAAGCTCGACGCTACAACCTTATTAAAACTTCTTCAAAGTGTAATAAAAAATTAAAACATAATATTGGAAAGGAGATTTGCCCTAAATGTTTCTTAGATCTTTTAAAGAGAGCCTCTACTACGAATTTTAAATCTATAATGGATGCGTTTCACATCTCAGCAGAACAATTGGTAAAATTAGTTAAGAAATATATCGAAGAAGAGCAAATATATGGAATCATAGATTCCACAAATCGAATTTTTTATTATATATCTCCCGAGATGCGGAAACAAGTAGTTTCAAAAATTCAGAAAGAGGGTATTATCAAGGTTGAAGATTTGGCGATTATGCTAGATATGAGTGTAGAGATGGCCCTTAAAGTAATATATAAACAAATCAGTCAATACCAAGTTAAAGGGTCTTTTTCAAAAGATAAAAAATTCTATTATACTCAAAAATATATTACAGATAATCTTATAAAAACTATTAATGAAAAAGGTCGAGTATCCATAATTGAACTCGCAAAGAACTTTAATATAGTTCCTGAGTTAATTAAGAATTTCTGTCGCAACATTATGAGTGCTAAGGCAATTGACGGATATTTTGCTGATCGAGGCAAAGAGATAATTACTTCAAATCAAATTTATAATGAGATTAAAAAATATGCTAAAGATATGGGCGTATTTAAACTTAATAAACTAGCTGAAAAACAGAATATTGCAGTAGAATTAAGTAGGAAAAGCCTCCACGAAATGATAAAAAGTGGTAATATTTCAGGAATATTTACTCAACGAAGAGAATTCATGACAACGAACCATCTTGAGGCAAAACTAAAAGAACTCGCGAGAGCGTATAGAAATTTAAGATTAAGAGAATTAGTAAATAGATTGGGAGTAACAGAGGCTAGTATTGAAGAGACTTTAGCAATATTAATCGGAAAAGGAGAGATAGATGGATATATTGATTCCGCAAAGAAGATGTTGGTAGCTTACGACGTTCCAATAGTCGCAAAGAAAGCTGTTCAAGTTGTAAAAGAAAAAATTAAACCAACGGATGAAGGAAAAATTGAGGTATTAAGAGATTATGATTTTGTAGGGGGTCAATTACATTTCAAAATAGTCGTGAGAAATCATAGTGATATGGCAATAAATAACGTAAAAGTCGTTTTAGATGCTCCTTCTAGTTACTCCTTAAAACAACCTTTGATTACTATTCCAGTCATAGAATCAAATAACTCAAGAGGTGTAGACTTTTATTTAGAACCACGAGAGTGTGGTATCTCTAATATAGCAGGCACAGTTATATATAAAAACGCCATAGGAGAGCAAAAGACAATTCTCCTGAGAAAAAAAGAGGTTCAGATTAAATGCCCTCTAGTTTGTGCCTCTTTAACTACTATAGAGGATTGTCAATTATCTATTCAAGACCTCCCTAATGACGCTAGGGCGTTTTTAATTGCCGATTTAGACCCAAGGTTAGCTTATAGAGCTGGTATAAGGACTCTCAAGAATTTTGAAACAAGTATGGTCACTTCTCATGAAGGAGGAGATACAGAAAAGAATTATGAAGCAGAAGCTTGGTTTTGTAGCGAAGCAAAGGTGACTGGTGGTCGAATAATTATAAGAGTATATGTTTTAGCAACAAGTCAATCTTTAGAAATAAGAGTGTGGTGTGCAAATCCAGGGCAACTAACGGGGTTTCTTGCTAAAGTAATAGAGTTATTATTTGAACAAATCGAAATTATTCGTAAAATAAAAAGTGAGGAACGAGGGAAAACCCTAGATATCATGTCCATAACACAGAATCTCGCAGAAGTTTCTGATTACTGTATGCTAAGATGGAAAGCTCAAAATATTAGGACAAAACTTCATGATACGTTTATACGGTTGAGAAAAATAATTGGAGATGATAGTCCAGTGCTGGGTAGAATTGAGTTCTGGCTTACAACACTAAATAAATATGAGAAGGATGATAATATAAGTGAGGAGGATGCTGATAAGTTAGTTAACGATGTAGAAAATTTCAGAAATGTTATTGCGAGGTCTTTAAAGATTTAAAATAACGACCAATAAATATATATATTTTGACATCTAATAATATATAAAATAAGGGTATATTAATTAAGAAAAAAGGTGCTTTTAATTCCGATAATTAGTATATCGATTAATGAGAACCTAAAGAAGTTTTTAGATAAACTGGTTTCGAAAAATAAGTATAAAAACAAATCTAAACTCATTAGGGATGCCTTATTGCGATTACAGCAAAGTCCCGACTTTTCGAGCATGGACGCTGCTATGAGCGATTTCTTTACTCCAATAACTAAAAAAATTATCGGAAATATGATTATTGTTGCACCTAACGATACAAATATTCTAAAAAAATTAAATAAAATTGAAAATAGTTATAACGATCAGATTGTAAGTAAAAATCAACAATTTTATACTAATAACCCTCACATAACATTATTTATTGTTTTTGAGGGAAGCCTTCAAGAGTTCCATAAAATCGTTGTCGAAATAAATAGTATCAAGGAAATTAAAAATTTCAGGTATTTGATAATAAATTAAAATTCAATACCTTATTGTAATTTTAAAAATAAGAATAGCCCAGCACGGATTCGAACCGTGGTCCAGGGGTTCAGGGCCCCCGATGCTTGACCGCTACACCACTGGGCTAAAGCTAGGTAATTATAATCCAATCTTTCTAAAAAGGTTTTCTTTCATATACTAATTTGAATTTAGACATAATGATTAGATAAATTTTTATTGAAAAAGATCATATAATTACATGGATTACACAAATTCAATTTTACAATTGATCGTGGAGGATTTAAAAAAAAATTCAGTTAAAAACTAATTCTTTAAAAACCCCGTAAAATAACTGAAAAAAAATTCGTTTCTACATGAAGCGTAAAAAACCCCGTGACTGAAAAAAAAAACCCTGTTTTTTTCTTCCATGTGTGTAATCCACCTATTTAAATTAAAATATCACATATATATGATAAGGTTTAAATTCTGCTTTATAGAGCGTAATAGAAATAGATATTTAAAATTTTTAGAACTAATTAATTTTTACTAAGTATCTCGTAAATTTCTTTAAAATAGTTGTCGCTCATCCCCGCAATATAATCGCGCACAATTAAAGTCAAATTATTTTGTTTTTTGAGAGGTTTAAAATAAGTGGTATAATTATCATCGTCGATATATTCGATGTGATCTTTGAAAATAGGTGCGTCGTAATTTTCTTTTTCTAAATCATTTAGGCATTTTTCAAATATAAGTAAAAATTTTTTAGTTAACTTATCTACAAAAGTGCTTTTGAAATCTCGCTTTTTGAGTAAATCTCGTCTAAGATATATTTTTTCATAATTAAAAGATTTTAATTCTTTCAAAGTTTCAAATATTTTTTCACTGTAGCCAATAGTGTCGTTATCTAAGCTGAAATTAAGAAGATCCATTATTAAAGTATTGATAATCTTTCGATTAGTATCTCCAAGGATTTTTTTGCAAGTTTCAGGGATATCAGATCGTGTTATGAATTTTAACAAGATAGCGTCTTCAATATCTTTTCCTATGTAAGAAATAGCGTCAGCAAATCTCACAGCAATAGCTTCATATGACATAGGAATTCTTTTAATTTTACTTTCGTCAAAACTATCTTTATATTCTCTGAAATGGTCATCCCAAGTTTTACCATTGATTTTTATCGGTTTTAACTTTTGTTCATTGATTTCGCCATCATGACATAAAACTCCGTCTAGAACTTGTAGAGTGAGGTTAAGTCCTTTGGCGGGTTTTGTTGGAAATCTTTTTTCGAGACAAGATAACCATCGAATACTCTGAGCATTATGTAAAAAACTTCCCAAATTGAATTTCTTGCTAATTTCATTTAGAATAGATTCACCGAGATGCCCAAATGGAGAATGTCCGATGTCATGTCCCAAAGCAATTGCCTCTATTAAATCTGTATTTAGTTTTAGGACGCGCCCAATTTGTCGGCTAATTCTTGATACCATAATTACATGTAAAGATCGGTGGGTGATATTTGCGTTATTTACATCAAAAAACACTTGAGTTTTATCTATATATCGAGCGTAAGCTTTCGAATGAACAATTCGATCTACATCTCTGAAAAAAGGAGATCTAAGATCAGGATAATTTTTATTATTTACTTCTTCTTTATAATATCTTACAGCTTGCGAATCTAATATTCCATGGATTCCGATATCGCTATCCTTTCTCAAACGCAATCGTAATTGTTCTATCCTGTTAGGATCCATAATACAAAATAAGCTCTTTGTTCGTTACATAAATAAATAAAATTAGCAATAATAAAATATTTGCAGCATATTAAAAAAATCTTATACCTATTGCATCATAAGGACAAGATTCTTTGCATTTTAAGCAAAAATTACACTCTCCATTACCCGTAAAAAATTCAAAAGGCTCATCTAATATTCTTATCTGTTTTGGGCATTTCCTTTCGCAAATACCGCAATCTGCTCTACCAACACATCGAACTGGACTTCTTGATAATTTTAAAAAAGAATAGTCGCTCACTGCGGAGGCTATAGCGCCGAACGGGCATAGATATCTGCAATAGAATCGTGGATAAAATATTGCGCATAATATCACAATTAGATAGAAAAGAAAAAAAAAGAAAACCCAAAAGTCAGAAAAAAGTGGTGCTAACGCAGCTTCTTCCCAATTTTCAAATATTTCAGTCATTAAATTCGGAAAAAAGACAAAAAGATATTCTGATAATGAAAAGAATCCTACGGCTTGGGTTGCCCAAGGACCTAAATTTTCTTTATAATTTTTATGAAATACAATGTCAGTAGTTTTAGATACTCCTAAAGGGACGATAATGATCAATAATAAAATAACAATCAAATATTTCAATTTCAGGAAAGTATTATGTGTTTCCATCTTAACTGTTTTATTTTCAGAGCGAAGTGTGGATAAACCATCTTGGATAGTTCCCACAGGGCAAATCCACCCGCAAAAAAATCTACTTGTAAACAAGATAAATAATATAAATATAGCCAAAATTAAAAATGGAAATTTTCCTTCCGCAAAAGAATGGAATAAGTACTCTACAAATCCTGCTCCTTTTGAAAGTGGATTACGAGGTGAGTTTAGAATCGGAAGAGCTTTTACTAAAACTTCAAAACTTTTCAAATTAATTGAAAAAATGGTCTCGATTATAACATAATTTATAAAAAGAAATGCAGAAATCTGAACGATTCGCCTAACTATAGTCGTTTTATTAGATGCTAATTTAGATGCTATTTTACTCAAAAAATACCACTTAGGTTTGATAATTCTAAAAATAATTGCTTTTTAAAAAAAATTAGTTTTCTAAAAAGAAATAGAGTATTCATTTCAATAGAATCGTCTCGCGGTTTTGCGGAGCCTTGGTTGCTTTCCTTAGTTTCTTATGAATCATTGTTGATAGACTTACGCATTTTGTGGATTCTCCGTGATTTGTAATAACTAATTTCGGTCTAGGCTGAATCCTTCTTAAAAATTGAGAAATTTGACTACGTGAGCTATGACCACTGAATCCCTCGAGTGTGAATACCTTTAAATTCAATTTTACTAGTTGAGTTCTTCCTTTTGCATCTACATATTGAAATTCTTTAAAACCTCTTTGAATTCTATTTCCTAGCGTGCCAGCTACTTGATAAGAAACAAAAATTAGCGAATTAGTGTTATCATTTGCAAGCCCTTTTAGGTACTGAACCGAAGGGCCTCCAATGAGCATTCCACTAGTTGCCATAATAATACACGGTCCGCCCTTAATAATATCTAATCTTTCTTCGTGAGAAGCTACAGTAGTGAAAAAATCAGATAAAAATGGATTTTTTCCTTGATGCAAAATCTTTTCTCTGAGATCGCTGCTAAGAAAATCAGGATTAGCAGTATGTATTGCTGTTGCTTCACTAATTAATCCATCAATAAATATTGGTACTTTTTCTATAATGCCTTTAGATATTAATTCTTCTAAAATTATAATTAATTCTTGAGCTCTGCCTACAGCTAAAACTGGTATTAGAATTTTCCCTCCTTTTTTGATTGTACTAGTTAAGATTTGTTTAAGTTCTCTCTCTGATTCATGTCGACTTGGAATTCGATCTTGTGGTCCACCATAAGTGGCTTCAATAAGCAAGCTTTCAACTCTAGGGAATTTCACCGCAGCTTTTTCAAGGAGTCTTGTTTTCTGAAATTTAAAATCACCTGTATAAACAAAATTATACCCTCCCTTTCCAAAATGTAAATGTACTATAGAAGAACCTAATATATGTCCAGAATTGTGAAGAGTTAATTTAATATCTGGAGCTATATCAGTTACTTTTCCCCATGATAGAGGAATGGTATGTAGCACAGTTGTCTTCACATCCCTTCTTGAATATGGAGGGTAGATTCCTTCCTTTTCGCAAATTTGAATATAATCCAATTGCAACATAGTAGATAAATTCCTTGTAGGCAATGTAGAATACACAGGGCCTCTATAACCATATTTGAAGAGAAATGGAACAAGTCCACAATGATCTAAATGTGCATGAGATATAATTACAGCATCTAAATCTCTTAATGAAAACTCAGGAATATCGAAGAATGGGAAAATTTCGTTAGGATTGCCGACATTTAATCCACAATCAATTAAAACGTTACTATCTTTTGTTTGCATCAATATACATGATCTACCGACTTCTCTAAATCCTCCTAAAGCAGTCATTCTTATGTTTAGTTCGTTAAAAAGTATTGGGCGATGTATTCTTTTCCCAATCTTTAGAAGAACTTCCTTCTGATGACCACGCTCCTTCTTAAGCATACCCCTAATCAACTGAATAGTCCTTGATGTTAATGGAGGCGTTCGAATTGTTTTTGGTTGCCAAAATGTGTTAGCCCGTATTTCTTTTAAATTAACTCCTTTTTTACCAATCACTAACCCAGGTTTTAAAGACTCTATGATAACTTCACCTCTCGTATGATCGAATTCAATAGCAGAAATTTCCGCCTCCTCTCCAACGAGGCTTCTTATATATTCTTCTGTTTTGCTGGGTTCCTTTCTTTTATCAACATTCCAGCGAAAGACTACCCTTTTCCTCATTAACTTTGCTAAATCTTTTAAAACATTTGAGTTATCAGTAATGCTTAAATCTGAATTCTCGGAGTACACTGCGATTTCAGGGCCCTCAAATTCGATATTTTTAACGTTTATTTCCTTAGGTAGATTTTGAATTATTTCTTGCTTGATTCTTTGTAATTCACTTTCATAACTCAAATTTCATCACTCTATTTTAAATTAAACAATCAATCATGATATTATTGAAATTATTATTAATTTCACTATAAAGTTTATTTATATGTGAATATGTTTTGATTATATGTTAATGCTATTTTCAAACAAACAATATACAATTCTCTTGGATCTTTTTTTTATAAGAGAATTCAATTTAAAAAAACAATTTCTAAATTTCTAAATAAGATATATACTTGTCAAATAAAAATCTTTTGATTATATTTAAATAGTAGCTATATTTTCATTTCTGTATTAATTTAAACAGTTTTTTTTTAAATTGAATATTAAATCCTATTATGGGAACTTTAAAAATTGGTGCAATCGCTTCGGGCAGTGGCTCAAATTTTGAAGCAATAGTCCAAGCAACCGAAACTGGAATTTTAAAAGGTAAAGCTTTAGTAGGGGTATTAATATGCAACAAAGCTGGAGCATATTGTCTAGAACGCGCTAAAAATCATAATATTCCTTATTTTCTAATAGAATCAGATAAACATAAAGGTACTAGAGAGGAATTTGATCAAAAGATGATTGAAGTACTAGATGAATATGAATGCGAGCTTATTGTACTTGTTGGATATATGCGGCTAGTAAGTCAGTTGTTTATAAAACATTTTAACGGGAATGTAATGAACATTCATCCAGCTCTTTTGCCATCTTTCCGAGGAATGCATGGTCATGAAGATGCATTAGCTTATGGTGTAAAAATTTCAGGAGTTACAGTCCATTTTGTAGACGTCCATGAAGATCATGGCCCTATTATTATTCAAAAATGCGTACCTGTTTATGATACGGATACTAAAGAAACTTTAGGACCTAGAATTTTAAAATGGGAACATAAAGCATTTCCGAAAGCAATAGAATTATTTTGTGATAATCGATTGCATATTGATGGAAGAATTGTCCGTATTGATGGTGAAGTTAAATTATAATTTTTATTTATCTATCCATGGGAAATGATTTTTGAAATGTACTCTCTGACCCATCTGAAATCGATTTCGATAAATGTAGAAGATCTTGAGTGGTGAATTGAAAATCATTTCCCTCCTATTTTTATACCAAAACTTTAATCTCATGGAAAATTAGATTAAAACATAACCCTTGTTGTAATTTTATAAAAGAATATGCCTCGTCGTAAAGAGATTTCCGAAATTTTGAATTTAATGGAAAAAACTCACAATATTAGAAATATCGGTTTTGTTGGTCATATAGATCACGGAAAGACTACATTAACAGATTCACTTCTCAGTGAAGCTGGATTATTGAGTCCAGATTTAGCAGGAGAGGCTCGAGCTTTAGATTATCTTGAAGAGGAACAAAAACGTGGAATCACTATGAAATCCACGAATATTTCCCTTTATTATGAGAAAACATTAGAAGAGCGAGAGCCATTTTTAATAAACCTAGTTGATACACCAGGACATTTAGATTTTAGTGGGAAGGTCACTCGCGCTTTAAGATTAGTAGATGGAGTCGTTGTCGTAGTAGATGCTGTAGAAGAAATTATAACTCAATCCGAAACGGTAATAAGACAAGCCATGCAAGAGGGTGTCAAACCTGTGCTTTTTATTAATAAAGTAGATCGCTTGATACGGGAATTAAAATTATCAGATGAGGCTATTAGAAAAAAATATGTAAGAATTATTAAAGATTTCAATACTCTTTTAGAAAGATATGCTGAACCACCTTTTAATAAAGAATGGAAAGTATCCCCTGCAAGTGGAAATGTAGCTTTTGGGTCAGCACTACACAAATGGGGATTTACCTCGAAAATTTTGGATAAAAGTAATATAAAATTTAAGGATATTAAAGAACGATATAAAAAAGAAACATACACTAAACAAAAACATGCTGATTTAGCTATTTATTTTCCTATATATAAAGCTATATTAGAAATGGTCGTAGATCATCTTCCTAATCCAAAAGAAGCCCAAAAATATAGAATTGAGAAAATTTATGAGGGAGATATTAATTCGGAAGTAGGAAATGCAATGAAATCTTGTGATCGTAGTGGACCATTAATTATTTGTTTGAGCAAGGTTCAGGCTGATAAGAATAGGTTAGTAGCAACTGGAAGAATTTTTTCCGGTCAATGTACAAATAAAAAAGAAGTTTTTCTGTTAAGAGAAAATAATTTTGAGACCATTCAACGAATAGCAATATTTATGGGACAAAGGAGAGAACAAGTTGATGCAATTCCAGTCGGGAATATTGTAGCTCTTGAAGGCCTTAAAGAGATTCGGAGCGGTGAAACAATAGTAGATCCTAATTATATTGACAAGATGATCCCTTTTGAGAACGTAAAATATGTAACCACACCAGTAATTACGGTCTCTATAGAACCAGAATTCTTAAGAGATTTAGATAAAATGAAGGAGTTAATTGAGAATTTTTTAATAGAAGATCCAAATCTCAAATTTGAAATTAATGAAGAAAATGGAGAATTTTTACTATCTGGAATGGGTCCGCTGCATCTTGAAATTACTGCAAATGATATTGAGAAAAGGGGTGTTAAAGTTTCGACTTCGGAACCAAGACCAGTTTTTAAGGAGTCATGTAGAACTCAATCATCAGAGATAAAAGTATTATCTCCTAATAATGATAATACTTTAATACTTAAAATTGAAAGATTAGACAATAAGACTTTAAAATTTTTTCAAACACATGATTATAAAGCATTTAAACCAGTCGATAGATTAAAGAATGCATTAGAACAAAATACTAATCTATCAAACGAAGAAATTGAGAATTTTTGGAAATGCGATGACCACCAAAATATATTAATTTATCAAGGAACCACGGAATTAGGTGGGTTTTTTAAAAATCATATAATTGAGATAGTTGAAAAGATATGTTTGAATGGCCCGTTATGCGGAGAAAAACTAACCGAGCTTAAAATTGTCATTAAAAACCTAAACATTGTTAATATTGATGAAGCAACTGCATTCACGGAATTATCCGCATTGTTTTATGATGCAATTAAAAAAGCGCTAAATGAAGCTGAATTAATACTATTGGAGCCTATTTATCATACAATAATACAACTTCCTCCAGATTATATTAAAAGCACACTCTCTCTTTTAACAAAATATTCAGCAAAAATTAAAGACGTTAATCAAGAAAATGATTATCAAGCAATTATTGGGATATTATTACCTGTAAGGAATTCTATAAAGTTTGCTGAAGAAGTAAGATCAACAAGCTCAGGAAGGGCATTTTGGCAAAACGAGTTTTACGGCTTCATGGAAGTACCCGCGCACGAATCAGATAGATTAATCAATGATTTAAGATTTTTAAAAGGACTTTCATGGTAAAAAGATCTTTTTAATCATATGTAAAGCATCCAGATATCATATTTAAATAATTAAATTTTGTTTTACAATTTTTTTTTAAATGAAAGAAATTTAGTATATTACAAAATAAGCTATTTTAATTGACTAATATGATTTAAAATGTCATTAGAAAAAATAATAGATTCAGTTATTATAAATTGTGTGAATGACATTTCAAACAGTATTTATAAAAACATAAAAAATGGATTAGATCTTTTCAGTGCGATCGATAATGCAATAGAACAATACAACCTTGAAGATGAGATAATAATAAAATTTGAAATAGAGAGATCAAAGAAAAAATTTAAACTTGAAGATTTGGATTTATCTTCAGAAACTATTAAAAAAATCAGTAAAAACATTAAAAAAATTATTTACAAAAAAGCTATTGATGAAATTGAAGAAAAATAAGAGATTCAGTCTTTTTCATTAAATAATAAGTTATGAATTTTTCTCATTGTTCCTATATTAATCTGTCCAACCTTTGACTCATCTTCTAATAAAACATTAGTAAAGAAAGAGCCGACTTTGACGCATGTTATTCTTGAGAAGAGTCCCAATTCGTTAGAACAAAAAGAAACCATCCTACGCCCTAATCTCGAAAACTTATTTAGTAATTGGAGAGGTATTAAGTTATCTTCGAATTTTTGGGCGGTAAATATTACTTTATAGATACTTTTATTGATTGTCTTTGCATCAATGAATAATTTATCTTCTAATTTGTATATGAATTTTTCAAGAAATACAAAACTTTCATTTAGACTAGGTGTTTTTTCAAAATCATAATGTGAAAATATTAAATTAACATCTTTTGTTTCTCCTAAAAAAGCAACCTCACTCAAAACATGATTAGCAGCATTCATTTCTATTTCAAAATACTCTGGTTGAGTTTCAATCAATACTTTTATAATTTTTAATCTTTCCTTTTCATTAATTTTGATTTTCCCTACTTCAAGGGATTCTCTGAGGGAAAATATAACGGGAAAGTTCGGTTTAATGAATTTCAATAATTTTTTCAAAAAATCATTCGTTATAGTTTGGATATTATCAATATAATCAAATTGTAATTCAAAAATATCAGCATCTGATTTTAACGCACGCTCAATATTTCTTTGATTTTCAGTAATATTATCCATTCTTATAGGGATCGAAATGCAAATATTAAATTTCATAATTATTTACCTATCATATCTTTTGTTTTGATGTTTGTAAGTTCTTCCATTCCTCGATTCCATCCTATTATCTTTTCATCCTTATCAAGAATAAATGTAGCGTCTGGTAATAAATCA
>JBHLQY010000049.1:0-11720 GCA_048883105.1 Candidatus Thorarchaeota archaeon
CTAAAGCTTAAATCTTTAATATTGATAAAAAGTTGCTTAGTTTCTTCACTCACTTCTCAATCACTCTTTTAGGTAATTAATAATGGTATAAAATTTTTATGGAAACATTGTTTTTTTTAAATGAATTAAAAAACATTTAATGTTGAATAATTATGGTGGATTACGTAAATTTAGACTATAAGCCAAATAAGAACGATCTTGTTGTAATGTATTATGTTGAGAAAGCTCCACGGTGTAAAGATTTAGAACATGCTGCCATGGAAATTGCTAAAGAAAGCTCTATAGGAACTTGGACTGATATAGCAACTATGTCAGCAGAGATTGCTGATAGATTAAAACCCTCGACATTTTACATTGATAATGAAAATCAGATAATTAAGATTGCTTACACTAAAGAATTGTTTGAAGCAGATAATATCTCTCAAATATTGAGCGCTATTGCTGGCAATATCTATGGTATGAGAGTTATAGAGAATTTGAGATTATTAGATATATCATTTCCTAAAGATATTGTGAAAGCTTATAAGGGTCCTAAATTTGGGATTGAAGGAATTAGAAAATTAATCAAGGTTGAAAAACGACCGCTTTTAGGAACGATTGTAAAACCAAAAGTCGGATTAAATGAAGATGAGCATGCTAAAGTTTGTGGAGAAGCTTGGTCAGGAGGATTAGATATCGTAAAAGATGATGAAAACCTGACGAGCATGACATTCAATAAATTTGAAAAACGCATTTCAGAAACTTTAAAAGTTCGAGATAAAATTGAAAATGAAACTGGAGAGAGAAAAATGTATATGCCAAATATTTCAGCGAAATTGAGTACTATGAAGAAAAGAGCTGATTATGTAATTGAAAATGGTGGGGAATATGTAATGGTTGATATTATTACAATTGGGTTTTCTGCCTTACAAGAGATTAGAGATTATTTGGAAGATAAAAATCTTGTAATTCATGCTCACAGAGCAATGCACGCTGCATTTACTCGGAATAAAAAACATGGTATGACAATGTTAGCATTAGCAAAATTAATGAGATTAATTGGTATGGATCAATTACATACTGGGACTGTCGTAGGGAAAATGGAAGGTCCAAAACAAGAAGTTCGCGATATCAACAAGGTAATTACTGAAGCAACAATCAAAGGTAATGATATAGCAATGTTAGATCAGGATTGGGGGAATATTAAACCAATTTTACCAGTCGCTTCTGGTGGTTTAAGTCCCTTACATGCTCCAGAACTTATAGAAATTCTAGGAAAAGACGTAATCTTTCAATTTGGAGGTGGATGTCATGGGCATCCAGATGGAACTGAAGCTGGAGCAAAAGCAATTAGACAAGCTATTGCTGCTGTTATAGATGGAATCGAATTGAAGGAGTATGCTAAATCAAATCCAGAGTTGAAAAAGGCTATTGAAAAATGGGATTAAATTTAATTAATAACTTATTCTACCATCTCTGGATAAAGTTTTGCGAAATAATTGGGAACGTGACTCGAAGCAAAAATTCCAGCTTCAGTAATTAATCCGTCTATATATCTCCTACTTACAGTCTCGAAAGCGGGATTCAATACTTGAATCTTTTTTGGTGCATTCTTCCATATTTCTTTAGGATCTCGCATTTCAATCTTTTCTAAAACTCCCAAGTTTGTTTCGGGATTGTATTTCAACAATGGTGATGCAACGTAAAATGGAATATTTTCCTCGTGTGCTACTAAAGCGAGTAATCTTGACCCGATTTTATTCAAGACAGTGCCTTCTGAAGTAATAGAATCTGCTCCTATAATTATTAAATCTACTTGAAAATTTCTAACAGCCCATCTCATTGCACCATCAACTATATGAATTACTTCTATACCAGCTTCTAATAATTCATTCGCGGTTAATCTCCCTTGTAATCTGGGCTGAGTTTCGGTATTAATTACCATAAAATTCTTTTCTTGCCTTTTGGCCTCTAAAAAAATAGCAGTGACTAGTGTAGAATGGCAATGGGTCATTACTATAAATTTTTTTTCAGCGGAAGGAAAGCGGCGGGCGCCAATTTCAGCTATTTTTTTCTTTGAATTTTGAAGCATATCGAAATATCGGTTTTTATAACTTTCAATAATTTTTGGAATATCTTCTACACAACAATTTTCCTTTTCTTTTTCTAATTTATTCATTAAATATTTCAATCCGTTTTTCATTGCGGGCTCTGTTGGTCTTGTATTCATCAATATATCTCTTGCTTTATAGAGATTATCTATACAACTTTCAATATTTTCACACTTCAATCTTTTAGCGTAATCGCTTAAAAAATCTATAGCACTTAGTGCCACATTTGTTGCCCCTTGAATTTCTAAAGATTTGATTCTTTCAGCATCTTTTAACAATTGGTCCATATTTAATCACAAAAATATTATTCTGTTATGATAATAGGAATTAATGAATAAAAAGAATATTAGATTTAGAGATTTTATTCTTTTTCTTTTTTATCAAATTCGATTTCTTCATCTAGCTTAAAATCTTCTGGATCAACCTCAATAAACACCCGCCCTATATAACGACAATCGTCATCACTACACTCGTATAGATCCGGGGCTAGCCATCCACTAACATTAGTAGCACTTCTTAGCGTTGGTTTTCTACATTTTGGACAGAGTCTAATTTTAGCCATGTCTATTTTTACTTATAAAAAATCTCATTTAATAAATTTATGCTGTATAATAATTAAATATTAATCTATTTTAAAATAAAAGTATAATAGGAGAAACTCTATTATATCGAATAATATTTGTAAATAATTTCTCTCTAATTTAATGACCTTTCATTAGAATAATTATATTACTCAAATAGTATTGGACAGGTGTAATACATTGCTTCACAAGAAAAGTGTAACATAAAACAAGAGAGTGTATTTCAAAAAAGTCTGATAATAAACATAAAAATTATTGACCTTTAGTGTCCTTTTATTATAAAATGATTAATAATTTTGCTGATATTCCTTATTTTGATTGTAAATGAAGACTCCTTTCATTTATTAAAAGGAATGGTATAGTCCAAACCAGAGTTAGATCTAATTCACCTGATACGTACCAAATTCTCTATTTCTATGAGTATATTGAAAATGTTGGTAATATTTTAAAACTTCATCATGAATATCTTTTAAATCCTCATTCTCTAATATACTCTTAAGAAAATTATGAGCTGAAAGATATACTTCTCCTATAAAAGTATCAGTTTGACTCAATTGATAAGCAAGCTCTAATATCACATTATAATTCAATTGTAAATCAATTGTTTGTTTTATTTCCTCTATTATTCTTTTTCTAGTAATCAGATTCGTCCACATAATTTCATAGACGAAATAAAACATAAATTGAACGAATTCGGTTAATACAGCCACTCCTAATGCAATGATAAAGCTACCAGTAATAATATAAACAGTTAAAAATCCAAGAAATATTGTCATAAATCTATAAATTAAACTTTTTACTAAGCTCTCTTTCCATTCTAATTTTTCAATATTTTTCATCCTAAAATAGAGTTTTAAAAGTTGTTCTTTATTCAATTAATTTTTCAAGGATTTTTCTATTACTTTCAGGATAATAGTTCGAATATTTGGTAATCTTATCTTTAGAAATATTTTTTATAAATTTAGTTATATTTCGAATAATTTTTAGATCAGTTTTTTTATTAATCTTCCATAGATATATAAAATCTAAAATTGTTTTTTCAAGATCAGAATATTGTATTTTATTTTTTATAATTCCAAAATTTAAAAGGCGAGATTTTAATATTAAAAAATTTAGTGTATAATGCCCAATCTTTATCGGTTTGTGATTGACTATTTTATTATTTATTACATAGAATTCTTGGTCGTGATTATTTGTAATTCCGTTTAAAGTCAGCGCGGTGTATAATCCAAAATACCAATTACGAACTCTTTTTAATTTAAGACCATTTAAAACAAGTTCTAAAGGTGAATATCTTATTTTATTGAATTGGAATTCATTACGACTTTTAACATAAAATATATTTTTAAAAATTTTTAGGAGATATCCTCTTGAAATGAGATATTTGATCATATTATTACTATAGTTAAAATATAAAGCCTTACTATATTCAATAAGTTCTTCCGAAGTGATGAATTCTCTTTTTTCAACCCATAATTGCTTTAATAATTGATTTGTAGACATTTGATTTATCCACCTATTTTATATTAGGTTATATTATTTCCCATTTACTATTTATATAGGTTTTCTTTATGGTTTTAAAATGATCATTCATATTCGAGAGATTTATAACAAAACCACCAATCCTTACATGAATGTTCATTTGGTCGTTGTTTTGCGGTTTGTACATCTGAAGCAGGAGGAATAATAACTTGTTTCCCAATTAGCTCATTTTCAGGCCAATTTGCTGGCATAGCAACTTTTTCGCTATCAGCTGTCTGGATTGCTTTTATAATTCTCATAATCTCATCGATATTTCGACCAAGTTCTTGTGGATAATAAAGGATTAATCTTATAATTCCATCGGGATCAACTAAAAAAACTGCTCGAACCGTATTTGTACCTTTAGCAGTGTGTATCATGCCAAGTTTTTTAGCAACAACACCATGATCCGCGATAATAGGGAACTGAATTTTAACTTCTAAATTTTCCTCAATCCACTCAATCCATTTAATATGCGAAAAGACCTGATCCATAGAAAGTCCTATTAAGCCACAATTCAGCTCTTGAAATTGATTATATCGTTTTGAGAAAGCGTAAAATTCTGTTGTACAAACTGGTGTAAAATCAGCTGGATGACTAAACAAAATAAACCATTGTTTCTTAAAATCTTTTGGCAATTTCATTATTCCATGAGTGGTTTTTACTTCCATCTCTGGAAATTCATCCCCAATTAGGGGAAAACCATTTAATTTTTCTGAATTTTTCACAAAATATCATCTTTTTTTAATAATTCCTTTAAATTTTTTTATATATTTTTCTTGCCTAAAATCTGATTGATTATAAGTCAAGAACACAGAATAGGAAAAAATTATATATTGAAGCAAATTAGGAACATTCCAATCTAAACAATATAGACTTATTCGAAATATAGAATTTATCTTTCTGTTTTATTATTACTGTATGAAAATAATCTGCTAATCCTACAAATCCTCGTAAAACTGATTCATCTTCTTCAAATCTAAAAATTACTGTTGCCACGGTATTTTTAGAACTAATGCTAACTTTATCATGTACTCTTTCATCGATTAAAGGAATTTTCATTTCGTTTACTATTTCATATACTCTTTTGGTGAAAAATTCTCTACTTCCCATTCAATCACCTCCTTTCTAAACCATAAAATAAATACATCTAAATTTGTAATTTACACCTTTCTAAATTTTATCATCTCTATAGGAGAGAAATTAAAGTTAGATATTCACCTATTGAGCTTGTTCAATTGATATAAAGCGTATTTTTAATATTTAATTGAACAATTAAGATAAAAGGATATCGAATCATTTTTAAATCTATAGTATATAAAGTAATGATTATATTTAATTTTTATTTTAAAAATGGTTTAATATTTGCATTATTTAATGAAATTCTCTTTCATTTTTCTTTTTTATTTCAAATCTCTTAAATGATGGCTCATTGATTAATTAATTGAAAAAGACAAGCTCCAGGTCTAAGACCTTATAGGTGGAGGAAGACAAGTCATAAACTTAAACTTATTATGAGCAAAAACATTTTGATATATAATGAAGACAGAAAAAGAGAAACACGACGGTGAGTCGTGCCAATCCACTAATAATCCCAGTGAGTGGAAGGGAAGAACAATAGAAATTGACGATGCTGGGACGGGGGATTTAGTTGGAGATGCCTTCATCGGCTTTCGAGACACGGAAACTGGCAAGATAATATTTAGGTCAGTCCCTGTGGGGCTCTATAACGAAGAAAATAAAGATGAAGATTGCCAGAAAAAACACATACAAAAGATTGTGATTGAAGCTCTTGAAGCACTGAAACACGGTAAGGGAGACAGGATTCTTCTTTGCAGGGGTAGTTGTTTCGACTATGTGCGAGAATATTTTAATGAAATTAACATATATTATGAACCGGCAATAATAGAAGGAAAGCTTCAAGACGCCGTGGAAGGGAGATTTATTCAGCATCTCAGAAAACTCGGAATTTCTTCAAAGAATCTGACCAAAGAAGCTGGAATTCAGAGATATTTCATCTTATTTGATTGGATTTGTAGGGATTTCCCAAATCGAGAGCGATTCGTCAAATCGGGGTTTCCTGCGTGGAAAAGGAAGTGGAGAAAAATCGCAAAGAAGAGATACAACAAGTATCAGGGAAAAAATCTCCAAAAAAAGAATCAAATCAAGAGAAGAGCACGGGAAATATGCGAAAATATCATAAATAAGCCTATTTCCTCAAGAGATGTATTCTCTTAGATTAAATTTGATTATCCTTTAATTTTTTTTTATGTATAAAATTTTAGGTTTAGTCTCCTGCCATAGCAAGACCTAAGGAGAAGGTCAGAAATTAAATAGAAGGAGGAGGGCAAAATCATAGCATCCTAAAAATCTTTTTTTTTTTCTAATGACAAAATTTTGTTATAAACTTTCTCGTATCCTTCCACCATGCGTTCTAACGTAAAATATTTTTCGACATGTTTTCTACAATTAATTCTATTTATTTTTTCAATATCTTTTATAAAATCAACAGCTTCTTTAATTTTTTCTACAACATATCCTGTTTTTCCATGTTTGATAATCTCCCCTACTGACCCACGATTAAACCCAATTACAGGTGTTCCACATGCCATTGCTTCGATCATCACCAATCCAAATCTTTCAGGACACATGACAGGATGAAGAAAAGCTAAAGCATTCCCTAATAATTCGTTTCTTTCGTTATCATTGATAAGACCAAGATATATAATATTATTTCCATCAATGTAAGGGTCCACCTTTTCTTTAAAATAATCTTCCTCTTGTATGAAGCCCGCAATCATTAATTTTTTATTTGTTTCCTTTGCTATCTTTATTGCCTCGTGAGTTCCCTTTTCGTGGCAAATTCTTCCTAAAAAGACCAGATAATCGCCTCCATTAGGATTATACCTGAAATCATCTAAATTGATTCCATTATACACTGTTGCTATATATTTTAGTTTTTCATATCTGTCAGAATCACTTATAGAGACATAATACGTGTTGTCATTGTATTTTTCGTACACAGGATAAATATCAGGCGAAGAAAATCCATGAATAGTAGTTAAAACAGGGATATTTACGAGTTTGGAATAGGTTAATGGAGGAAAATCGAAATGATTATGTATTATATCAAATTCATCCGCCCTTTCAAATACTTCCGATATGTGCATAAGTTTCCAGACATCAGGGTTAACGCTTTTGTCTTCTTCATAACCCCTTGGACATATAGCGTAATGGTTAGCATTGGTAATGCTATCTTTTGTAGCAAATAAAGTGACATCATATCCAATCTTTACTAAACCCTCTGTCAAATTACTCACAACAAGCTCCCAAGGACCATATTTTCTTGGAGGTGTTCTCCAAGCAATTGGAGCAAGCATAGCAATTTTTATTTTTTTCATAAAAACAAAATAAAACAAATTTTTCTTAATTTTATCCTAAAAAATCAAATTGATTTTATTTTTAATTTCTTATTCTCATTGATGTTCTATGAAACATCCTAAATATAATATTGTCGTGTTTAAAGGGGGAATTAGTTTTACAATTCAATATTTTATCTGTAATAAAAAGCTTGAAATGATTTATGAATATTTTTCTTATTTATTAAATAAAAATTCTATAATTTATTAATAATTATCTTTATACTATCCATTCTTAAATAAATCGTATACTAAGATTAATAAGATAGAAACATTTATATTTAGATATGGTTATAGTAAAAAGGGAAGGGGTTATTCTTGAAGCAACAGAGAACGAATTTGAAAACCAGGCGGTTTTAAACCCTACAGTGGTTCAACAAGGAGATACGTTACATTTATTTTATCGTGCTGTAAAAAAAGGGAATTATTCAAGCATTGGCTATTGTAGATTGGAAGGACCCTTGAATATATTGGAAAGAAAAAAAAGCCCGATTTTGTTCCCAGAATATGATTACGAAAAACATGGTATAGAAGACCCTAGAATAGTTTTTCTTGATGGAATTTATTATCTTTTTTATACTGCCTACGATGGTAAAAATGCATTAATAGCGTATGCAACTAGCAAAGACCTGAAAAGATGGGAAAAACACGGGCTTATTTCCCCTAAAATAACTTATGATGAAGTAAAGAATTTTTTTCATTCTTCGAATTTAAAGGAGAAGTATTTTTTCTTTGTATCATACTATAAGGATGTTATTGCCCCAGATGTGCTTTTATGGGAAAAAGATTCCTTTATATTTCCAAAAAAATTTAACAATAAATTCGCATTAATTCACAGAATTTTGCCGGATATTCAGATTATTTACTTTGAGGATTTTAATCAATTAACCACCGATTTCTGGAATAAATATCTAAAAAAATTAGGCGATTATGTTATTCTTGAGCCAAAATATGGATATGAATCAAGAAATATTGGTGCTGGCGCACCATTAATAGAGACTCAAAAGGGGTGGCTCATGATATACCATTCTGTAGAGGATTCCAATAAAGGGAAGGTATATCATGCAAGTGCAGCTCTCCTTGATAAAAACGACCCACAAAAAGTAATTGGACGCCTCAAAGAAGCACTTTTCTCACCGAATGAAGATTTTGAAAAAGTCGGAGATGTTGGGAATGTGATTTTTCCTACTGGAACAGCTATTTTCGGTAAAAGGCTCTATATATATTATGGGGCTGCTGATAAGAGAATAGCAGTTGTTTCGGTAAATTTAAATATACTTTTGAAAGAACTCTTAGCAACTTCATCAGAATTAGAAGTTAAAATTGGTTTATTAGCGGGGGAGATTTTTAAAGCAGCATTTAAGGAAGAAGTAAGCCTGAAACAACTTAAACAATCATTAAATCAGGACGAAAACATGTTGATGATGGCAATCGGGTGGTTAGCAAGAGAAAAGAAAGTAGTATTTAGACAGGATCATAATGATATTAAAGTATGGACAAAAAAATGAAAATTTATTAAGAACAAATTTTTAATTCAAGATATATGACATAGGGCATAATATATTTAGGGATTTCCATATCATCAACATCAATAGGTTTTTTAGACACTTTTTTCAACCTCAATTAATTTTTCATCAATATCTATTAGACTTTCTAGATAATACATATTCAAAAGAGATAATAACCAAGCTACTGTTGATTCTGCACCTTGGTTTCTATTAAAACCTATTGATGTTAAACCATCATAACATCCTCCTGTTTTGTAGTCGTAGAGAGGTATATTCATATCATTACGACCTAAAAACCATTCAAAACAACGTCGTGCTTCAATGATCCATCTTTTATCTTGAGTGATATTAAATGCTTCAATACATGCTTCAAGGATGCTTTGTGCTTCAAGAGGTTGTTGATCAAATCTCGCTTTTTCACCTCCTCTTGAGTACCAACCTTTATTACCTATTGGAGAAAACTGTCCTTTGGAGCCAATTTGAATTTTTATTAACCAATCTAACATGTCAAGACCTGCCTCAATCATATCTCCTCGCTGCATCCATTTTCCAGACATCAGTAGAGCTTGTGGGATTTTTCCATTATCATAGGTAATGGTATTTTCTAACCAAGACCAGTCATTACTGGCATTATCGCGGTAAAATTTGAATAATTTATTTGCTATTAATTTTCGATACCGCTTCATTCTACTATCTCCACTGAATCTTGCTAGATAAGCGTGAATTCCTACTAAACCAAAAGCTAAAGAGCGAGGATAATTAAACTTTGTTAAATTTGATACTGCTCTTTCAAAAATTTCTAAAGATATATCGCCAAATTCCTTAATTTTTGCTAATCCTATTGTAATACCTAAGGCCCAGACAGAACGACCATGACTATCTTCAGATCCTTTCCTTTCTAGCCATTTGTGATTATATCCTAAAAAATTACGAAATCTTCCTATTTTCTGATTAAAGGAATGCAATAAAAAGCTTAAATAACGACAATCCAAATCTTTCAGTAATTTATCTTCAAAAGACAAATTTTGAGCCATTAAAACTGCAATTAATGCCCTAGCATTATCATCTGTACAATAACCATCATCTCGATTAGGTATAATGAAACTAGCATGTTGCAATATACCTACATCATCCGTTAGTCTATAAAGATGGTCAAATTTCGGTATTGGAACTTCAAATGGAGTAACTCTTAAGGATTTCTTTTGAATTGGAATTATTGGTTGAATTTCTCGTTTCTTTAAAATTTCATGAAATATTTTAAGATATTCAGTAGCAACTTGTTTCCATATCATTTCTCGAGAGTATAAATAAGCTTTTTTACGCATAGCGTGTCTTTCAGTTTCATTATCCAATAAATCTATTATAGCTTTAGCTAGTAATTTATGATTTTTAAAAGGAACTATTATTCCTCTCCCTCCAGCTAAACTTTCTTCAGCATACCAATAAGGTGTTGAAATTATTGCTTTACCCGCTCCTATAGCATAAGCTAAAGTTCCAGAAATTATTTGATCCTTATTTATATATGGTGAGACATACACATTAGCAGCTCCTAAGAATTCGCAAAGCTCTTCTAAATCTACAAATCTATTATGAAAAAGAATATTGTTTTCTACACCAAGGTCTCTAGCTTTTCTTTGAAGAGAATGACGATATTTTTCACCTTGTTCTTTGATTATATTTGGATGAGTTGCTCCAAGAACAATGTATACTACGTCTGGATATTTTTGTATTATTTCAGGTAATGCTTCTATCATAAATTCAATTCCTTTACCAGGATTAAGCAAACCAAATGTTAAGATAACATCTTTCCCTTCAACACCAAATTGGTCTTTAAAAAAATTCGGATCAATAAATGGTACATCGGGAATACCATGATGAATCAAAGTAATTTTCTCATTAGCTACTCCATATACTTCATTTAAGAAAAGTTTGGCTTTTTTACTCATAACAACTATTTTATCTGAAATTTGATTTATTGTTTCAATAATTTTTTTTTGTTGTGGGTGTGGATTAGGTAATATCGAATGTAGAGTAGTTACAATAGGCATTCTTAAGTTACGAATTAACGCTAAAATATATTTGCCAAAATCGCCACCATAAATTCCAAATTCATGTTGTAAACAAACCAAATCTACCTTGTTAACATTTAAAAATTCTGCTGCCAATTCATAATCTCCCAATCGTTTATCATATAATTCAAAACGAACTTGCTTAGGATAAGAATAGCCTTGGGGTTTGTCATTCATTGCCAATGCCCAACAAGATATTTCTGGAGCTTCATTGGAAACTGCTTGTAATAGATCCTTAGTAAATGTAGCAATACCACATTTTCTTGGCAAGTAATTACCAATAAAAGCAATATTCTTTAATTTCAGTTCATATTTTTCATTAGTTATAGTATTCCACCTCATATTTTGAACAATAAACTAATTTTTCACCACTTTTTATATTTTTTATATAACTTTTTTTATATACCGTTAATTCCAGTTAAAAGGATTAGTAGCGATGTCTTTTTTTTCCACCACCTCTTTTTCCACCGCCTCTTTTTCCGTCGCCTCTTTTTCCGCCGCCTTTATAAAATTTAAAACTCTTACGAAGCTG
>JBHLQY010000049.1:11820-18108 GCA_048883105.1 Candidatus Thorarchaeota archaeon
CCTCTTTTTCCACCGCCTCTTTTTCCGTCGCCTCTTTTTCCGCCGCCTTTATAAAATTTAAAACTCTTACGAAGCTGAGGAGGGGCTTTTTGAGTAACAACAACATTACTCGCTTGTGGTCCTTTTTGACCTTGAATAACATCAAACTCAACCTTGTCATTCTCATTTAACGTTTTATAATAATTATCATCCCCCCTTAATGCAGATAAATGAACATATACATCACTTCCGTCTTCAGAATATATAAATCCATAGCCCTTTCTGCTGTTAAACCATTTTACTGTTCCTTTTACCATATTTTTCACCTTCTTTCTAAACCATAAAATAAATACATCTAAATTTGTAATTTACGCCTTTCTAAATTTTATCATCTCTATAGGAGAGAAATTAAAGGTAGATAATCACCTATTGAGCTTGTTCAATTGATATAAAGCGGATTTTTGATATTTAATTGAACAATTAAGATAAAAGGATATCGAATCATTTTTAAATCTATAGTATATAAATTAATTATTATATTTAATTTTTATTTTGAAAATGGTTTAATATCTGCATTACTTAATGAAACTCTCTTTTATTTTTCTTTTTTATTTCAAATCTCTTAAATGATGGGTCATTGATTATTGATATTCTAAATTATAATCCAATTTAGTATTTTCGTTATAGAGCTTTTCTTAAAATAGAGAATCATTCTATCCTTAAATAATTCTATATTGAAATATTTTGATCGTAAAATCATTTTGTTTTTATGGGAATATTATTATTTTAAATTCCCAAAACTAATATTATTATTATTAAAGTTAATGTAAAAGCAATGAGTATTTGTAAAATCTTTTTTGGGACTATTATATGCCTTTTGGTTTATGGATATTATATAATTAATATGGAGTGAAAAAAGGTTTTTATACCCTTGATCCTATAATTTAATAATAAAAAATCTTATACAAATTAAAAATTAATTACAAAAGGAGGAATAAATTATGGTTGATGCGCTTTTTGTTAAATCCAAAGTAAAAGAACACATTAAAAAGAAGGGTTGTAATACAGCAAGTGCTGTATTAGATGAAAAGGGAAGTTTAAATGCAGGAATTATAAAACTTCTTGATAAAGCCATTGCGAGAGCTAAAGCAAATGGGAGAAAAACCGTAAAAGCTAGGGATCTTTAGATATTTAATAAAGATCTCTTAATTCTTTTTACAATTTCTTTTTATTCCAAATTTTTTTATTAATTCTCATAATAAATGTGTCTTTAGCTTATCTAATTTTTCTACGATTTCCTTGAAGTTATCGTAAGATAATTTAGTATGACATATTTTCAGTATTACTTTCATATTATTGGATAAGTGTAAAGAGAACATTCCTTTTTTATGACTCTATTTTTTTCTTATCTATGGTATGTTTTAATTCAGAAAATCAACTGTAAAAGACTAATGTATTTGTCATCTTAGAATCGTGAAAAAGTAAATGTTTTTCCATCAGCCCTATCAGAAATCTTGAGAAGAATAAATAAAAAACTCGCTGAGTATTATTTAATGTAGAATTATATTATTTAAAACCATAGCTTATATTATAAAAAAAAATTTAGATAATGATAATTATGATTGGTAATTTACCTAAAAAAGTATTGGAAGCAGTTCTTGAGACAATTCCGATAGAATTTTCGATTTTAGATGAGAATGATAATGTTTTGGGATGGAATAAGCACGACACTCGAATTTTTAAGAGACCCAAAAGTGTCGTGGGGCGAAATGTTCGCAAATGCCACCCACAAAAAAGTCTTGAAAAAGTGGAAAAGATATTACAGGATTTTAAAGAGAAAAAAAGAGATAAAGCTAGATTCTGGATTGATTTAACGCAGGAAACCAAGAAGTTAAAAGTTTTAATTGAATATTATGCTCTAAGAGACGAGAATGGGGAATACATCGGCTGTTTGGAAGCATCACAAGAGATATTAGAAATCCAATCTCTTTCTGGGGAAAAGCGATTATTAGACTAATTTATTAAATTAAAATCAAGAGGGTAAGAAAATAAAAGTATAGTAGAGATATTCAAAATATATTAGCCCATTAAAACCACCTAATAAATATGTCTGATTTAGAATTACAGAGAAAAAGCATGCCAATTGAACCAGGTGTTTATTTTTTTAAAGATAAAAATGAAGATATTATTTATATAGGGAAAGCTCGCAATCTTAAAAAAAGAGTCTCGCAATATTTTGTAAAATCGAGCTATATTGATCCGTATTATGAAGAGAAAATTAGAGATTTAGTAAAAAGAATAAAATCGATTGAATTCATCGTTACTGATAACGAAAAAGAAGCTTCAATACTGGAAAATATTCAAATAAAAACGCATCAACCTCGTTATAACGTGATTATGCGAGATTCTAAATCATATCCATGGGTAGCAATTTTCTACTCGGAAGAATTCCCACGGATTCGAATACTTAGAAATCCGCAATGGTATTCACAAGAGAATCTTTTTTTAGGTCCATATACAGATAAAAAAGAAATTAGGAGAATGTTAAGGGATCTAAGAAAAATATTTCCATATTGTTCATGCAATAAAAAAGTGAGAAAAAAAGAAAGACCATGCTTATATTATCAGTTAAAACTTTGTCCTGGTCCATGTATTGATGCCATAAGTAAAGGAGATTATTTAGAAAATGTAAAAAAAATTGAACTTTTTTTAAAAGGTGAAACTGAAGAATTAATGAACCAAATTAAAAAAAAAATGGGAAATGCTGCTAAAGCACAGAACTTTGAAATAGCTGCTCATTGGAGAGATAAGCTTGAAGCCATAGAGCACTCAACTGCTAGTCAACATGTTTTGTTAGATCATGAAGTAAACAAAGATATTATTGGTTATTTTAATGAAAAAAACTATGCTGCTTCAGTAATTATTCACATTCGTGAAGGAAAAATTATAAATAAAAGCTCATTTAAATTAGATTTAAGAAATAAAGTAATTCTAGAAGAAGAAATATTCTCTTCCTTTTTAGAACAATATTATCAAGATATTAAATTTAATCTACCTGATAATATTGTAATTCCAGAATTATATAGTGGAGTTAATGTTTTAAATGAAATTCTAAAAGATACTAAAGGAGATCTCCGAATTAGAACCCCTTTAGATGATGAGATTGCGTTAATGCGCATTGCAAGAAAGAACGCTAAAGTTATGGTTAATCAACAAATAGAAATGGAAAAAATTAAACAGAAAGAAGAGGACCAAGTTAAACAAACGTTAGAATTAGCAAAAGAAATTTTAAAACTACCAAACATACCAAGAATCATTGAGGGATTTGATATTTCCAACATTGAAGGAACCGATGCCACTGGCTCATTGGTCTACTTTCTTGAAGGAAATCCATATTATAAGAATTATCGATACTTTAAAATTCGTTCTAAATCAACACCTGACGATGTTGCGATGATGAAAGAAGTAATTAAACGGAGATATACAAAAGCTTTGGAGAGAAATTGGGAGCTACCTGATTTAATAATAGTTGATGGAGGTAAAGGTCAATTAAATGCTGCAGTTAGCATTTTGAAACATTTAGGAATTCAGAACATCCCTACGATTGGTTTAGCAAAAAAACTTGAAGAAATTTTCGTGCCAGGAGAGAAAAAGCCAATAGTTTTATCTAAAAACTCTTCTGTATTGAAGTTATTTCAAAGAGTAAGAGACGAAGCACATAGATTTGCTGTAAAATTGCATAAAAAACAGAGAGCAAAGAGGATGAGGGGTTCTATTTTAGACAATATTAAGGGAATTGGACCTGCTACGAGAAATAAGTTATTAAAACATTTTGGAAGCGTTGAGGGTATAAAGCAAGCATCGCTTGATGAATTAGTTCTGATTGTGGGTAAAAAAATTGCTGAAATTTTAGTAAAAAATTTAAAATGATTAAAGAATCTAATATAAATTAGAGCTTAAATTATTTGGTGTAATTAATCGATGCCGGAAAACCGAAAAAAACCACTTTTGTTCGAAAAATACCCAGATCTAGAATCCAATATCCCTTGGACAAAGCTTGCTCCCTTAAGAACGCCTGTCAAAAAACTCACCACATTAGAAAAAAAACTGGGCATTAATTCGCTTTGGGTGAAGTGCGACAACCTCTCCTCCCCTCTTTACGGAGGTAATAAAGTCCGAAAACTTGAATTTATTCTTGCAGAAGCTAGGGATATGGGATATAAAAAAGTAATGACAGCAGGGGGTCTTGGTTCCAATCACTGTGTCGCAAACGCAATATTTTGTAGCCAATTAAACATGAAACCAATGGCAGTATTGATTGATCAACCAATAACAACTCTCGTGAGAAATAACTTATTGCTTGACTTATATTTCAAAAATGAGATCTTCTATACAGATAAATATAATAAAGTCCCGACATATCCAGATGTTTATCCTATGGTGCCGGGAGGCAGCACACCTCTTGGAACTCTAGGGTTTGTAAATGCGGTGCTTGAATTAAAGAATCAAGTTAATAATGGCGATATACCAGAACCAGATTATCTTTTTGTCGCTTGTGGATCCTCAGGAACAGCAGCAGGCTTGTTTTTAGGAGTTAAACTTGCTGAATTAAAAACAAAGCTCCACACCGTACAGGTTGCTTATTCTGCTTATAGCAGTCCAAATAGAGTGCGTAGATTGACAAAAAAAACTTGGAAATTATTATCGAAATACGATAAAACCATTCCCGAGGTGTTATTAGATCATTTATATTTTGATGAGGATTATTTTGGAGGTGAATATGGTCTACCAACACGAGAAGGAATCAATGCTATTAAAGTCATTAAAGAAAAAGAGGGCATTAAACTTGAACCAACTTACACAGGAAAAACATTCGCAGCATTATTAGGATTTGTCCGAAAGAATAAAAAATCCGTAAAAGACAAGACAATATTGTTCTGGAATACCTACAATAGCCGAGATTTTTCGGATATTTTAGCAAAAGTAGATTATCATGATTTACCCGAAGAAATCCATTGGGTTTTTGAAAATCCTTTACCTGATTTTGGATTAGAGATAAATTGATAATATTTTATTTCCTCTTTTAAAAGTAGTTAATTTCAACATGATCATCATTTATTATTTCCTTAAATTTTTCCATGATCTCTTTTTTTCTATCTTCATCTATCGCAAAGACATAATATTGAGCTGGAATCCTTGCGACAGAATATATTTGTACGAAATCCGGTCTAATTCTTTTAATCGCATAAGCTAATTTAGTAATGTTTTCTGGATTATTATTTGGGATGAAATCTTTTCTATAAGAATTATAAATTAGACATTGAATTGCTAATTTATGTTTTTTTGGCATTTCTTTTCTTAAATCTATAATAGAATCGATTATCGTTTTGAGGGGAAGAGTGTCTTTATGTGGACAATTTGTTCTTTTAAAATCTTCCTCAGTCGCAACATCTAATTTCGCTAAAACTAATTCAAATTGCTTAACCCTTTCTCTCACTTCATTTAAGTATAGCTTGCTAGAATTTGTAAACAATGTTAATTTTGGTTTATGCTCGGTCCATTTTAATTGCTCTCTTACTTTTAAAGCAATGTTAAGAAAATCTAACAGATTTTCATTGAGGGTCGGTTCACCATTGTACCCAAACGTAATTGATTTTAAATGAGGGACGTATTTTAATATAGATAACAGTTCTTTTCGAAAATTAATTGTAGGTTTTTTGCTTATTTTATATTCTGGAGAAACTAATTGATCTTTACTAGTAATTCCCAATTCGCAGTATACGCAATTATATGTACATATTTTAATTTTTGATAAAACATCGACCCCAAGTGAGAGTTTTAATCGCCTCGATAACCAGGGTCCATATGTATATTCTCTAGGCATAATTTTTTTTTAATTCTTATCCACATAATTTGCAATAAATTCTTGTATTGCCTGATTTAATTCGTTAGGCTTCTCAACCATAACCATATGTCCAGCATTTTTAAAAATAACTAATTTTGAATTTTTTATTTTATCTTTAAAATATTGCGAGTATTTTATTGGTGTTAATATATCTTTATTTCCACAAACTATTAAACAAGGGACATTAATCGAACTTACTTTATCCATAACATCAAAATTATCACAAATTTTAAAGTCACGATAAACTACTTCTGGTTTTGTTTTAGATAATTGAATGATAAAATCATTTATTATGTCTTTTGGTGTTTTTCGATAAAAGCCCATGGATATCGAAACCAAAAATTCTTGGTAATTATTTTTCAAAGTATTAAGGATCATAGGACTTACGCGTAATCTTGCGCCTG
>JBHLQY010000050.1:0-18033 GCA_048883105.1 Candidatus Thorarchaeota archaeon
GCAAGTTTGGTAGAAATTAGTGGAGAAATATTTGTCCAAGCGATATTAACCGAGCATAAAAAATCTACAATCATAGGCTAAGCGTAGGTTATATCCAAAACTACCTAAAAATGAGTAGCTAAAATATTTCATTATTTTAATATTGTATGTAATATTCTTTTTATTAAGTTATTAGAATTATCTACTCAAAGAAAAGTAGATCTTAAATCGTTTGGTAATTTAACAAAGGAGGAAAAGGAATCAAAATTCGAATGAAAAATAAAAAAGGAGGAGAGAATTAAACTCCAATTGAGTTTAATAGAGGGCGAAATCCAATGTTAATCATTCGGATTTATTGTTGATTCCTTCCCATAAAAATATAATTTCGTTAGTTATAATTTAAAGGAGAGTAAATGCACATTTAAAGATTTGTATTACAAAAAAATCTTTTGTGGTAAAAAATTTTTTTTTTTACATAAATTATATTTTAATTCGATTTTTCCTACTCCGAATTACTCCGAAATTACTCCAGGCCCTCAAGAGCTGGTAGATATTACTCTTCCTGTTGAAAATTTATCCCATGTTCGGAATATTTCCATCTATATTTTACTTTAAATTCCTCCCGGATTGGCCACTTGTAATGTGTTAAAAAATAAATATCTGCCCACTTTTCTCCATCTTTAATATAATATCATAATTTGTATATAAATGTGAACATTTTGTTTACAGATCCCCAAAAATATCGGAATAATATCTTAATTTGATAGTGTGATATAATTATTATATAAGATATCTAAGATTGGCTATCATCTGTGAATCAAAGAATTTAATAAAATGATCAAAATTCAGTCTCCTGGACGAATTTGTCTATTTGGAGAGCATCAGGATTATTTAAACCTCCCTGTAATAGCAATGGCTATATCAAGATATATTTATTTAGAAGCAGAAAGAATATCCAGCCCACAATTCATTATAGAGCTTCCCGATTTAGATGAAACTTTAGAAATCTCATTAAATAATAGAGAACTAGAATACGATTCAAAAAGAGATTATTTGAAAAGTGGATATAATCTATTTTTAAGAAAAGGCATTAAATTTAATAAAGGATATAAAATAAAAATAACAGGAGATATACCAATTAACGCTGGAGTTGCCAGTTCTTCTGCTTTAGTAATAGCTTGGCTATATTTTCTTAACCAAATTAGCAATGAAACGATTAATAAAAAATCCAATTTAGCTATTGAAGGTTATAATACAGAAGTAAAAGAATTTAACGAAGCTGGAGGAATGATGGACCATTATAGCTCAATTTATGGGAATTTAATTTATCTGGAGCCTAAATTTCCTAGACCAAATTTTATATCTATTAATGAGAAAATCGATGGTTTTGTGTTAGGTAATTCGTTAGAAAAGAAAGATACAGTAGAAAATCTTATGAAAGTTAAAAATCTGGCACTTAATGCCTTTAAAACGTTGAAAGAAATTCTACCTACATTTGATCAGTATAAAACATCTTTAGAAGAGGTCAAACCATTTTTACCCAATCTTGAAAAAAAATATCAAAAAAAAGTTGTGGGAAACCTTATCAATAGAGATATAACTGTAAAAGCAAAAAAATTGATTTTTGAAGATTATCCATACGAAGATACTAAAGTAAAAGATTTTTATCAACAATTAGGCAACCTATTGAATATGCACCATATTCAATTAAAAAATAATATTGGAATTTATACTGAAAAAATAGAACTTATGGTAAAAAAATGCTTAGAATCAGGCGCTTTGGGAGCAAAAATTAACGGATCTGGGTTTGGAGGTACTATGTTCGCACTCTCTATCCCGGGAAATGAAATTCCTCTCAAAAACGCAATTGAAGAAGCCGAGGGGAAAGCTTATATGATAAAAGCAAGTAATGGAGTTGAAAAATATTGAAAGCTGTTGTATTATGTGCTGGAATTGGAAATCGTATGAAACCTTATACCGAAATTTACCAAAAGACTATGATTCCCCTGCAAGGAAAGCCTTTATTAGAATATATTTTAAATGGCATTAAAGCTGCTGGTTTTAGTGATTTTATTATTGTTGTTGGTTATCTTAAAGAGCAAGTTATTAATTATTTTCAAGATGGCTCTAAATGGGATGTAAATATTGAATATGTTGATCAAAATATTTTAAACGGTACAGGGGGCGCGTTGTTATTGTGCGAAGATTTTATTAACACATCCCACTTCTTTTTAACTTGGGGTGATATACTTGTACCATATAGCGTCTACAAGAAAGTATATGATATATATAAGCATGAAAAGCATGATTTTATACTTGTTGCAAATTATCTGGATGATCCTTTTAAAGGTGCGGCTGTTTATTGTGTAGGAAATTTCTGTTGTGACATTATCGAAAAACCACCTATAGGCAGGTCCATTTCAAATCTTAATAACTGTGGCGTGTTTATTTTTTCTAAAGAGATTTTTGAAGTATTAAAAAAGGTAAAACCCTCTGAAAGAGGCGAAATAGAAATCCCCGAAGCTATATGTGTTGGTATTAAAGAAAGAAATTGGAAAGTCAGAGTATTGAAAATGGAAAAAAATCAGGTTAGAGGGGATTTTGGTGATATAAATGTTTATGAACAACTAAAAGACGATTCTAATTGGTTAAATAAAATGATTGAATAATATAATGGAAAAAAGTTTGACTCCCGACTATCTTATAGATATCTATTTTTTGATAAAAATGGACTATATAAACTATAAATGGAAAAAATCATAATTACTCTATTATAAAACCAAATTATAATTAAAAAAAAAATTAGGAGGAATTTAAAATGGTTCTAATGTATAGAAGCGATCGGGCAGAAATGGCGGCTCAATTAGGGCCTGTTATTATTGCTATTATTATCGTTGTTGCTGTTGCGTTGTTTATACTGTATATTTATGTACTCCAATACGTTTACAAAGACGCTGTTAAACGGGATTTAAATGGAGAGCTTTGGTTAATAATTCTGATCCTGACCCCAATAGTAGGATTTATTGTTTACTTGATAGTCCGCCGTGGTCATCCTAAAAGATAATAAGTAGAAAAAAAAATTATCACTTTTTATAATAAACAAAACATAAATTCTCTTTAAAAATCTATTCCTTAAAATTTATCTATTAGGGAATTTTATCAATGAGTCTAAAAATTCTTCTGGTTTTTTATATCCTAACAAATTCAATATTGTTGCAGCTACATTGCCCAAGGCAGGTTCCTCAATTTCTTCGTTTATAATATACTCATTATTATAACCAGAGTCTACAATCGCAAACATAACTGGGTTTAATGTATGGGCAGTTTCGAATTCTCCTGCCATATTTTCAAGATTTCCATGATCTGCAGTAATAATAGTAATTCCATCAAGACTATTTGCTACATCAACAATTTCTTTTACGCATTCATCAACTGTTTCAGCTGCAATCATCCCAGCACTTAGGCTTCCAGTGTGCCCTACCATATCTCCATTAGCAAAATTTACACGCAAGAATTTGTATTTTCCAGACATAATTGCTTTATTTAATTCATCTCTTATCTTATAAGCTTGCATCCTGGGATGTTCTTTTATCAATTCTGATCGTTCTGAAACAACTTCAATATATTTCTCATTTAGGCTTGATCTTGATAGAATTAATTCATATTCGGCATCTTTAATTTTTTCACTAGTAATTTTCAGATCTCGGTTACCACACCAGAAATAGGTTAAATGTCCAATTTTATGAGTTTCAGATATTGCAAACTGACTAATATTATTAGCGTTCATATAATCTACAATTGTAGCATCAATCCTTGGAGGTCCTATAAAATAGTTGTGAGGGATGCATAATTTCTCATCATATTGTAATAAACCATAATAATCTACTTTTGGATTACATATCTTTTCAAATTCACTAAAATTCTCCTCATCAAAAGCTCTTGAAATCTGGATGGCTCTATCTCCTCTAAAATTAAAATAAATCGCTCCATCACCATTATCCATTTTTCCAATAGGAGTTTTATATTCATCTATAACCACGAAAGATGGCAAATATTGATCGCTAATATCGGGATCAAGTTCTCTTGCCTTATTTATTGCTTCCTCAGCAGATTTGAAGAAGCCTTTATAGCTAGGAAATTTTTCGGGAATCCCACAGACATGTGCTTCCCAACCTCTTCTTACAACATCCCAATCCGAATTATATCTATCCATTGTAACCCGCATTCTACCGCCACCAGAAGCAATACGATAATCATAGTCTCCTGCGTCGTTAATTTTTCTCAATTCTCCTTGTAATTCTTCAATATATTCAAGAGAAGATTGAGGGGGTACGTCTCTTCCATCTAATAATGGATGTAAACGAACATGTTTAATACCAGAATCTTTTGATCCATATAATAATCCTATTAAATGAGTAATATGGCTATGGACATATCCATCTGATAATAACCCAATAAAATGGAGTTTTTTATTGCTATTTTTTATATTTTTCGTAAAATCAATCCATTTTTTACTGTGGAATAACGATTTCGTTTCTATGGCTTCCTTTGCCAAAGTTGCTCTCTGTTTTGGAACACTTCCCGCCCCGAATGCATTGTGGCCAACTTCTGAGTTTCCCATTTCTTCGTCAGAGGGTAACCCTACTGCTGTGCCATGAGCCTTTAAGGTTGCATATAACTTCTTTTTGGGGCATTCTCTTTGTAATTTGTCCAAAAAAGGTGTATTTGCTAAATATAAAGCATTATTATTATCATTTCCTCCTAGACCAATCCCATCCATGATGATTAATACGAGTGGTCCTTCCCGTCCTGAGAATTGTTCTAATCTATTAAGTCTAAAATCTTCCATTTTTATGACTTAAATTAATACTCTTAATTTAAATATATTATAAAAGGTTTATCTTGGTTAAATATTTTTTTTGAAATGACATATTTATGTCAAATTTCCCTTAAGATAATACATATTTATTTAAGATAGTTAAGGGTTTCTAATAAGAAGTTTTTTCTTTTTTATTATAACAAAAACTATGGCAACTATTGCTAACGCTATAAATCCTAAAATCAACTCAATTTTTCCTGATGGTATGACGCGGAATGTTCCCTCTACTTTAACCAGTACAATTCCATCGTTGTCAACGTACTCCTCACTTAGTAAAACTCCTCTCTGGTCATATTTTTTAGTCATTGTATAATCTTCTTCTTTACGCTCAATAGTATCCCCCGACACAGTATATTCAGAGCCCAAATCCTCACCAGCATCTGCTAGAAAATCATTTACTGGGGTTGGAATAAAAAAATTTTCGTCATAATCTCCAGGACTATCAGGAACTACCTCGTAAATTATTGTTCCATTATCGTCTTTGTCAATTTTAAAATCCCAAAACTCTATAGTGAGGGACCAACCATCTCCAGTATCATCTATTCTTTTTATAGTTTTTTTAGTCTCATCATTCTTTTCAAAATTAGGTTCAAACCCAAAAACTTTTTCGAATTGATGGGGATTTACCTCGGTTACTTCCCATATAAACTCATCATCCTCATCGAGCTCAAAATCGTATTTCTGGGCTTTAACTTCCACTGACATCCATAAAAAACTGTTAATTAACGAAATTAATAATAATAAGATTAAAAAACTCTTTTTTAGTTTCAATTTGCCATCAAAGAATTTATTTAAATCGGTTCAAAATAAATATTAAAGTTTCCTTCAATTAATGGTTTTTTGGAACAAATTTTAATTTTTCCTTTATTCTTAGAAACTATATTTATATTAAATGTTGTCAGTAAAATTATTATTAATAATATAAAAAATGAGTATTAATCATGAATAAAGAAGAAATTTGTTTTATGTCTGCTTGCGACATGGCAGACGCAATAAAAAGGCAAGAAATGACTTCTCAGGAAATAACTGAGGCTATAATTGAAAGGATTGAAAAAATTAATCCATTAATTAACGCCTATTGCACTACTACATTTGATTTAGCAAGAGAGATGGCAAAAAATGCCGATGAGGCAGTTAAAAAGGGTGAAAAATTAGGAGTTTTACATGGTATACCTACAAGCATAAAAGATTTGATGCAAACTAAAGGTATTAGAACGACCTATGGTTCTAAACTTTATGAGAATTTTATTCCTGAAGAAAATGATATTGCAGTTCAAAGGTTAATTGACGCAGGTTGTATATTAATGGGTAAAACTAATACTCCAGATTTTGGACATATCGCCCTTACTAATAATATAATCTTTGGACAAACAAGAAATCCTTGGGATTTAGAAAAAAATTCAGGAGGTTCTAGTGGAGGTGCTGCTGCTGCTGTAGCATCAGGAATGGGTCCCTTAGCTTTGGGTTCTGATGGTGGAGGTTCAATTAGAGTTCCCAGTTGTCTTTGTGGTGTGTATGGTTTAAAGCCCACTTTCGGGCGCATCCCACGTTACCCACGTATAGGAATAACTTTTTGGAATATGGATCATTATGGTCCAATTGTTCGTTTTATTAAAGATGCTGCTTTAATGTTAAATGTTATGAAAGGACATCATCCCTTAGATCAAACATCTTTTCCCGATGACAGCATAGATTATTTAGAAAGTCTTAATGATAAGCCAAAAGAATTAAAAATTGGCTATTCCATGGATTTAGGATTCTTTAAACTTTTAAATGAAGAAATTGAAAAAGTGGTTATTAATAATGTTCAAAAATTTACTAAATTTGATTGGAATATAGAAAATGTAAAAATAAAAGTAAGAAAGCCTGAAAATGCATTTGGTGTATTAGCAAGGCTGGGGTATGCTTATGATTTAAAGAAGGATTTAATGGATAAACGTGAAGATTTCAGTCTTGATCTAATTCAGATAATTGAAGCAGGTTTAACGTTGAATGGTCTAGATGTTATAAAAGCTATAGCTCAGCGTCAAGGAGTTTACGATGTATTTCACAGATATTTTAATGAGTATGATGTTTTAATTACACCTACGACACCTCATCCTACTTTTAAACTTGAAATGGGAGAGCGAGGTACAAGATTTCCTATTGTTAAAGGAAAATCTCTGTCTATCACGAGCTGGATGTCCTATACTTATCCATTTAATATGACTGGTCTACCTGCAGCCTCAATTCCATGTGGTTGGACGAGGGAGGGATTGCCTATTGGTATGCAAATTATTGGAAAAAGATACGATGATTTAACAGTTCTTCAAGTTTCAAAAGCTTTCGAAGAAATTCAACCGTGGCAAGATAAAAAGCCTAAATTTTGAATAATATTTATTTTTTTTCCTTTAAATTTTCAAAATGATTTTATATTGCTTGTTGTAATATAGGAAGAGTCGCCAATTGTAATGTTGTTTTTAATAAGATCTTCCAAAATTGAATAATCTCCAATGATACTGTCAGAAGATATAATTTTTTTTAAGTGTGCTCCATCTCCAATAATCGATTCAGAGATAATACATTTATCTAATATTGCATCGTCGCCTATAGAAACGTTTGGTCCTATAACTGAATTAGTAATTTTAACTTTTTCGCCTATAAAAACGGGAGGAACTATCTTAGAATCAACAACATTACCAGATTGAAATAAATTTTCGTACAAAGGATTTTGAATTTTAATTTCAGTAAGTAAATGCCTATGCCCTTTTAATAGACTTTCAGGTCTACCAAAATCTACTATTTCGACATAAACTTCGTTTAATTTGATTTTCACTCCTTCATCAATAAGTTGCTGCAATACGGGTGCAACCTGATGTTCCTGGCCATTTTCAAGCTTAATTTTACTCTGTTGTTCTAATAATTCAAATAAGCGAGGTGTCATGCTTTTGCCAAATATATATGCTCCAGAGATTGCGTAATTTGAGATAAATTCTTTTGGTTTCTCTACAACTTTCGTTATATATTTTTTATTTTTATCTAAAAGAACAACTCCGTATAATTGAGGGTTATCCACCTGTTTGATATTAATCATCCCGTCGCAATCTTCCTTATGGAAATTTAAAAGAATATTTGAATAATCTTCCATAGGAAGTCTATCGCTTAAAAAAATAAAACAATCGTCATTTTTAACAAAATCCTTAGCCAATAAAATAGCATCACCGAGACCAGAAAAATATGGAGTATCTCCAGAATATCCAAGTGGTTTTTGCTCGGCAAAGAATATGTTAAAATAATTACTATAACTCTCAGTCAAATACTCTGTTATTTGTCTTTTTTTGTATCCTACAATAACACATATGTTCGTGCCTTTTGGAAAAGTTTTTTTCAATTTAATTAAGTTATGGTCTATTAACCTTTTGCCCGCTATTTTAAGAAAAGCTTTCGGCTTAGAATAAGTAAAGGGTTGTAGACGTTTTCCAACTCCAGCAATCGGGCAAATTAACCACATATTAAATATAATAAAAATGGATATAATATAAAGTATTTTGAATTTTGGGGCTTTATATGTCCTTAATTTCTAAAATTTTTTTTAAAATTTCGTAGTAACTCGCTTCTTTTAATTTTTCTTGAATCGCAGTTTTTAATTTTCTTAGATAATAATTATCCGAGCTATTTCTTTTTACCACTCGAATTTTTTTATTTATCGCGATTCTCGTTTTTTCATCCAAAAAATTATGCGGAATTTTTCTAAATTGACTAATTAATTGAGATTTTACATTGTTTTCAGCTTGGATTTTTTCAGAATCTAATTTTTTGTTTAAATTTCTTATCCACGTTTCTATCTTATCTATATCACCTTTTAAATAAGTTCTTTTGTTTAGCCAGTCCTTAAATTCAATTACATAGCTTAAAAAATCATCAGGTTTGTTTTTAATTTCATTATTTTTCCTTTTCTTCTGCGTTAAATCTCGGACTGATTTTTTTTTCAATTCTTGAACTTTTTCTTCTGGAAGTGCTTTAAAAACTTCTTCTATTTTATTTTTTTCTTCCTTAGATTTATTTTTGGTAAGCCATTTATCCATTGACATCGTTTTTCAAATAATGTTAAAGATATTCTCTAAAAATTTGTTTATTATTAAGAATTTAACAAAAGAGGGTGAGTCAAATTATTTTTCTTTTGAGAAAATTTAATATTTTGAATCGTTTTTTATAATCTAAGATGAGTATAAAAGGGATTATTTTCGATTTTGGTTTTACCTTATATTATTTTGAAGATGTTTCGATTGAGAGATATTTTAATTGTTTTAAACGAGGATTGCAAAAGTCTGTGGCGTTATTAAAAAAATCAAATATTTTGGAGGACGATTTAATTAAAAAATTTACTAATACATTTCAAAAAAAGAGATTTGATTTCTTTAGGAAAAGTGTGAAAACAAAAAATGAATTTCCTACTACTTATGTATTTCAAAATGTATTAGGGATGATTTTAGGGGAAGAAATTATTTCTAAATTAACTAAGGAGTTCTATATAGAATTAGCTGATTTATATCATTCAGTCGAAGAGAAAGAGTGGATACCATTTAAAGAAACAAGAGATACTCTAAAAAGGCTCTCTGAATTTAAAGTCATTAAAATATCTATTCTCTCCAATCATCCCCATCATCCTACGATTAAAAAACTTCTTAAAAAACACGATTTATTGAAATATTTTGATGCTGTGGTTACATCTGGCAAGTTTGGCAAAAGAAAACCTGCTCCAGAAATATTTCATCATACTTTAAAAAAAATGGGCTTAAAAAATGAAGCAAGCTCGTCTGTGCTTATGATTGGAGATGAATACGCAGATATTGTTGGAGGACAAAGAGCTGGCTTACAAACAATCCTATTTGAACGCGAATATAAATTTCCCTTTGAAAAGGAAATTGATGATCCTAATCTAAGAAAAATAAACAATATAGAGGAGATTCTGGATTTCATATGATAAGTTAATAAATTGTAGAAAAAAAAATATGAGTTAAAAAAATTTCTATTAATCACTAAGAATATTAGAAAAAATAAAATAAAGTGCTAAGATATTGTCGAATAATGATGTAATTCATTTATTTCTAAATCCAAAGTCCGTGGCTATCATAGGTGCATCAAGAAATCCAATGAAAGGAGGAAATTGGATTGTAAATAACCTCACATTAAATAATTTTAAGGGAGAAATTTATCCGATAAACCCTAATTCAGAGGGACAAATATACGGCTTTGACATTAAGAAATCTGTTTTAGATATTGATAAAAAGGTTGATCTTGCGATTTTTTATGTACCAAATTGGGTTATTCCAAGTATATTAGAAGAATGTATAGAGAAAGGTATTAAAGGCGCTATTATTGAGACTTCTGGATTTGAAGAGGTAGGAGATAAAGGTTTAGAATTGAGAGATCAAATCCTCAAAATTACGGATAATTTTAAAAAAATTAGAATTGTTGGCCCTAACTGCATGGGAATTACTAGAATTGATAAAAATAGTAATTGTGAGGAAAGAGGGGGATTCTTCTCAGGATTTGGAGTTTTTAATAATTATAAAAGAGGAAATATTGCGGTAATTAGTCAATCAGGAATGTTGAACGGTGGGTATTTAATGCATATAATGGAAAAATATCCTGATATAGGCTTTAGATATTCATGCGCAATTGGAAATAAAATGGATTTAAGTGAACTAGAGTTCCTTGAATATTTTATTGATGATTCTACGGTAAATGTCATTGCAATATATCTAGAATCGTTCAAAGATCCGAGGAAATTCATTGAATTATGCAGAAAAGCTAAAAAAATTTCAAACAAGACTATTATATTGGTAAAAGGAGGATTAACACCCCAAGGTCAGAAAGCTACTCTGAGCCATACAGGATCTATTGCTGAAAACTTACAATTGATTGAAGCTATAATCAAACAATCAGGTATAATAAGAGCTCACAGCTTCTATGAATTATTTCAGTTTGCCAGAACATTTTCAATGATGTATAACACGGGGAAGGAATTACCCAGAAAGGGTAATGTTACAACGATTGTAGGTTCCGGGGGAGCAGGCACAATAATTGCCGATCTTCTTATGCATTATGGTTTAAATCTTCCACTTTTCGGAGATAAGGCATATCGATCCCTTGAAGAGATATTTCCTTCTTGGATGCCTCCAAATCGATTTAGTCTCATAGATATTTGGCCAGCAATGGAGAAAGCTATGAAGAATAAGATTGATCGCGCAGAGTTATTGAAAATTGTATATGATGCAGTATTAGGAGAACCCAATATTGAAGGCTTTTTTAATATGATCTTTTGCTCAAAACGCTTTAGAAGGGACTGGAATGTCGATAAAATGATTGAAAATGCAATTCAAATCTCAAAACCGATTTTTTTCTGGTTAATTGGTGAGGCAGAGGAAGTTCAACATATATCACAATTATTAGCTAAGAATAACATTCCTAGCTTTACCAACTTGGAAGAAATGGTTAAAAATTTTTGGATTTTGGTCCAAGAATCAAAAAATAGAAACTAAAAATATTGGTTCTAATCATTTTTCAATTACTATGACTCTGGGGGGATTTGAACCCCCGATTTTTAGCTCCGCAAGCTAACGCCCCATCCATGCTAGGCTACAGAGTCGTTATATTTATTTATCGTAAAAAATTATTAGCGTATTTTAATTCTCTATAATAATAAATTAATTTAGCGTTTTAGATAAAATTATGTTTGGTGATTATTGCGTTATATTTGACATGGACGGAGTTCTGGCTGACACAGGACCAATACATTTCGAAAGTTGGGTTAAAATGGCTAGTGAGATTAATGTGGAATTTACACGAGAGTTTTTTGAAGAAACATTTGGTCAACAAAGTGTAACTATTACTCGCAAATTATTAGGAAATGAAGTTGATGATGAAGAACTTGTAAAGAGGGCGTATCTTAAAGAACATTATTATCGAGAAATGGTAAAAGATAAATTAGAACCTTTACCTGGTGTTATTGAATTAATAAGAAATCTTAAAGACAAAAAGTTTAAACTCGCAGTTGGCTCAAGCGGACCACCTGAAAATGTAGAATTATTATTAAATAGTCTGCAAGTTAAAAAATACTTTGATGCTATTATAACCGCTGATGATGTTTCAAATAGTAAACCAGCACCAGATGTTTTTTTAATCGCAGCTAAACGCCTCCAAATTAATCCTAAAAATTGCATAGTTATTGAAGACGCCCCTGTTGGTATAGAAGCAGCAATCCGGGCTAAAATGAAATCAATTGCCATTACAACAACACACGATAAAAATGAGCTAACTTCTGCTGATTTAATTGTAAAAGATTTATCATTTGTTAGTATTAAAGATATTATAAAATTATTAAAAATAGAGAAATAAGAATGTGTCCGATGTATGAAGGTTTTCCAGCAGTAATATACTCTGGTTTATGGATTCTTCGAACTTTTAGAAGATTAGAGAAAGTTTTATCGAAATTACCAATTAATATAGTTATACTTTTAACTGATTCTCCTCCAGCGTTCATGGTTAGGATTGATAAAGAAAATTTTGAAATCGAAATTTTAGAACATGTAGAAAATCCTAAGGAATTAGACGATATTGAATGTGACGGATATTTGGCCCTACCTACCGAAATACTATATAAAGGACCAGCTGGGATAAGAGATGCAATTGCGGAAAAGAAACTTAAGATTAATAATTATGAAATTATAACAGTTTTAGCAAAATTAACGGGTTTTGGCTAAGAATGATTGAAAAAATGTCTGCTCTTGAAAGGATTCAAACAGTTTTGGAAGGAGGAATTCCCGATAGAATTCCAAGCTTCTGCTTGGGAGGAGATTTTGATTTTGTTGATAAATTTATGAAATCTCCGTATGCCTTAACTGATGATGATATGAAACAATTAGATAAAGATAAAATATCATATAGAATCCCTTATATACACGCAATTATCGCGAAATTTTCCCCTCATGATATATTACCAGGTGGATTGGATGCCAAAATTGACCTATGTTGGCAAAATCCTAATATGCCTTTACCAATAAAACTTGATACTTTGAATGATTTTGTCATGTACAATGGGGGCAACTTTAAAATTGTTGTTCGTGATGAAGGAATTCCACACTGGTGGTACGCAGGTCCTGCACTTTTAAAAAAAGAAAATATTGAAGAATATTGGAGTAAAGAAAATGACTTAAAACCTGATGAATCAAGCGTTAGAAGTTTTGCAAAAATACGAAAAACTATGTTAAAAAAATATGATATTGTAGTTGCCCAAGGTCAACCTGGTCCTTTTGAAAATTGCGTTTTTGGAATTGGACATGCGAACTTTGCGCGTTTAGCAAGAAAAGATCCAAGTTATCTAAAACAACTTATAGAATTTCAATGGGAAACATTTGAAGAACCTATGTTAAAAATGATTATGAGAACTAAACCTGATATGGTAATGTGTGGTGACGACTATGGTTTTAATGACGGATTACAACTACCACCAAGGCTATGGCGTAAATTTATCAAGCCTATATTGGCAGAATACGTTAAATATGCTCATGATGGAGGAGCAAAGTTTTTAATACATAGTTGTGGTGCAATTGAAGAAATTTTCCGTGATTTTGTAGAGATTTGTATTGATGGTGTGGAATCTTTAAAGCCAAAAAACAACGATTTGAAAATGTACCGAGAAAAATATCCAGAAATTTCTCTCATTGGAACAATTGATGATTCAGAAATGTTAATATATGAATCGCCTGAATTCATAAGAAATTCAGTTAAAAAAAGTATAAAAACATTAGGTAAAAAAGGAGGATATATTCCAGGCCCTACTAATTTCCTATTAGATCAACCTCCAGAAAATATAGTTGCATGTTACAAGGCAATACAAGAATTTGGAAAATATTAAATTAATAAAACAAATTATTTTTTTCTAAGTAGGGCGACGCAACACTTTTCCTGGAAATTTCCTTAACTGTTTATTATTGTCAACGACAATGACTCCATTTACTATAACAAAAGGAATACCTTCAGGGTATTGATGACATTGTTCATAAGTGGCTTTGTCAATTACTGTATCAGGATTAAATATAACTATATCTGCCCACATTCCTTCCGCTATTAGACCTCGATCTTTTAATCCTAATCTCTGAGCAGGAAAAGAAGTCATTTTTCGGATTGCTTCTTCTAAGTTTAAGACCCTTTCTTCTCTGACATATTTTCCTAAAACTCGTGGATAAACACCATAAAAACGAGGATGTAAGGATCCTATAGAAGGGATATTTGGAATCCCCATGCCATCTGTTCCAACCATTTGATAACGATTTGTCATAATGCGGCGGAGATCTTCCTCAGATTGACCTTCGATTGTAATTAGTACTGCTGTATTTTCATCAATCAAAATTTCAAAGAGTGTTTCAAAATCATCACTTTTACCTTTTAATTTTGTAATCTCTGAAATATTTAATCCTTTAACATCTCTCCATTTATCCGTTTTAGTAAGGGAGAGGTAAATGTTACCAAAGCCATTATCATAAACCATATTTTCCCATCCTTCAATTCCTTCTTGAATATCTTTTTTAATTTTTTCTTTGTCTATAGGATTTTGCAAGCGTTCTAAAATTTTTTCTATTCCACCTTCATGAACCCATGGAGGAAGTGCTGTAACAAGAGTAGTCATACTTCGAGTATAAGGGTATTGGTCAAAAGTTATGCTTAAACCACGTGCGTTTGCTTCTTCAATTAATTGTAGTGTTTTATTGCTAGCACCCCAATAAATCTTACCAGCAACTTTATGATGAGCAATTTGACCGCCAATGCAACCAGATTTCTCAACGATTTCAATAAATTCTTTCACAGCTTTAACTAATGTCTCTCCTTCGCTACGGATATGGGAAAAATAAAGGCCATTATATTCTGCAACCACTTTTGCAAGCTCGATAAGTTCTTCTGTTGAAGCGTAGATTTGTGGAGCATAAATCAAGCCAGAACTCATCCCAAACGCCCCAGCTATCATTGCTTCTGATATATATTCTCTCATTTTCTCCAGCTCTTTTGGCGTGGGTGGGCGATTTTCAAATCCAGCCCCTCCCGCAAGTCGAATACTTTTGTATCCTACTAAAAGAGCTAAGTTACCTGGACACCGGAGTTTTTCTAATTTTGTAAGATATTCTTCAAAAGTAAACCAATCAAGCTTAAAATCCATACCTATAGGTAAAAAATTATGAAATATTTCTTTAAATTCTTCAATTTTATCTGGATGCACAGGAGCAAGACCTTCGCCGCACATACCTCCAACAGTAGTAGTAATGCCCTGTCTTATAGCAGAATCCATTTTTCTGTAAAATGGTAATATTAAATCTGTATGAGAATGAATATCAATAAAGCCAGGACATACCACTAATCCAGAAGCATCAATCTCTTTTACAGCCTCAAATTTTAATTTTGGTCTTATTTTTTCAATTTTTCCGTCTTTTATACCCATTTCAGCATGGTAATATGGATTGCCGGTTCCATCAATAATTCTTCCGTTCTTAATTATAATATCATAACTCAAATTTCTCAACTACAATAGTTATAATAAAAAAAAAAAGTATTATTTCTAATTTAATTTTAAGTTTTCTTTGTTTATTCTTAACTTAAATTTTAAGAGACTTTAATCAATGATTTTAATTTTATCTTGACATTTTTCTCTTATAACTTTCTTTCCAATCGTAGCAATTCGTTGAGCTAATTCTGTAATTTTCCATTTTTCATAACCCTTCACATAGGTAGAAAAAGTGTCTTCTAATGGTTCTTTCCATTTCGAAGGTATTTCTTCACTACCTATTTGAGCTCCGATAATTGCTCCAATATTACCGCAATTACAATCTGTATCAAGTCCCATCATGGCAGCTGTACAAATTGACTTTCCCAATGGGTCTTCTTTATCTTGAGCTCCAAATAAGAGCGACAATATTATAATACCAATGTTAGGTAAAACATGGACTCCTGAAGAGCGACCTTTTAAATACATCTTTCTTTTTCTGTTAAGGATTGATTCAGAAAGAGAACCTTTAATTCCGGATTTGTCTAATTTATTTCTCCGAATATCGTCCCAATAATCTATTAGCGCCTCTCTAGCTCTTCTAAAATCATCTGAATATAGCTCAAATATCTCGATTGATGTTTCTACCATTTGTGTATATAGACTTTCTTCTACTGGAGGGATAAAATTAAGAGCATTATTTATATTGGTTTTAATATCATATTCAAAAAAAGCCTGGGAGAGCAATATAGCTACAAAAACCTCTCCCTCAACACCAATCCCCGCATGTGAAATACTTCCGTCCAATTCTGCGTAATATTTTGCTGTTTTTGGACATCCGGGGGCAATTTGACCCCAAATATCCGCTCTCATTTGTGCTCCAATTGCGTCATAATAAAAATTATTATTAGTTCCAGACTCTGGTGGCCAAATTCCATTTCTAAGGTTTTTCAGAGCTACTTCTTCCGCAGTAAAATTAAGTTTATAAAGGAGATTAATCCATTCCTGAGCAATATCTTTCGCAGCGAGATTAACACCATGTTTTTCTAGTGCGATTAGAGCACAAATTTCATACATCTCATCATCATTCACCTGATTTAAGTCAATATGCTCTGGATAATATGTAATATTTCCATACTTCTCTTTTATAAGTGAATATGGATGAAATTCCACAGGAGCTCCAACAAAATCTCCCGCAACTCGTCCTAACCAAGATCCTAACACCTTATTATAATATTCATTAGAACTGATTTTTAACATTATTATTTCAAGTATTTATTCTAATATCAAGATTTTTACTTTAAAAAGGATTAGTATTCGGTGAAAAGATTAATTTAAAAAAAATAATGAATAAATTTAGCTAGATACGTATTAAATATTTGGAGAGTAAAATAATGATAAAAACAAAAGTTACAGAACTTTTAGGAGTTAAAAATCCAATTATTTGTGGTACAATGATGGCTTTATCAGGCCCCGAATTCACTGCTGTATGCTCGAACGCAGGAGGTCTTGGTATTTTAGCATCAGCTATATATAGGAAACCTGAACCATTACGAGAAGCGTTGCAAAAACTTAAGGATCTGGCTAAAGAGCCATTTGGGGTAAATATGAATTTATTTCCGATGCTTAAGCCTCCAAATCAACTTAGACATTTGAAGGTAATGATTGATGAAGGTGTTAAAATAATCGAAACTTCTGGTCATGAAGCACCTGAAAAATTTCTTCATCTTTTCAAAGAACATGATATTATCTGGATGCATAAATGTGCTGGCGTGCGTTATGCGAAGAAGGCTGGGTCACTTGGAGCGGATATTGTGGAAGTCGTTGGTTGGGAGAACGGTGGTCATGTGGGGCGTTTTGATATTGGAACTTTTGTGTTAACACCAGCAACTGTCGATGCCATAGGTATACCCGTTATCGCGGGAGGTGGTATTGTTGATGGGAGAGGATTAGTCGCTGCTTTAGCATTAGGAGCAGAAGGTGTGTTAATAGGTTCACGCCTTCTGATTACAAAAGAATGTCCCATCCATAATAATTTAAAAGAAGCTCTTGTCAATTGTAGTGTGTACGACACCACTATCATTTTGAGAACAGTAAATAATGCACTTCGAGTATGGAACAATCAAGCTGCTCAAAATATTCTCGAACTAGAAGCATCAGGTGCGCCTGATACGGAACTTTTTTCAGCAGCATCGGGAATGTTTACAAAAAAGATGTATGAAGAAGGGGATATAACTGCTGGTATCATGACTATTGGACAGGGTCTTGGACTTAGTGAAGATATTCCCTCAGTAAAAATATTTATTGAACGCGTAGTGAACCAGGCTGAAGAGATAATGCGAAAGTTTAATCCTTCTTAATTTTTTATGTTAAGCTTATTTTTTTTAAGCTTTTCGTCTTAAAATATTTAAGATTTAAATTTTATTTTTATTAGTTAAGGATGTTTTATAAACATCGAAAAATAAAAAACTCATAATTATTTTTCTAATTCAATCGATTTAGTAATAAATTGTGATGATAATAATATGAGTGTAACACCTGAAGAAATGAAAGAATGGATAGGAATGTTTGCATCTAAGCAATTTGCTGATGGAGTTTGCTACATACTCGGAGCCTTTGGAAATATCGGTGTAGTTGAGACTGAAGATGGTTTAGTTCT
>JBHLQY010000051.1:0-17887 GCA_048883105.1 Candidatus Thorarchaeota archaeon
TAAATGGAGCTGATCTCCATCCTTAAGCTCAGTTTTATAATTTTTCAAATATTTGATGTTCCTCCCGTTTAATAAAATGAGGATCTGTTTGTCTAATTTCTTCTTATTTTTGCTTAACAGTTGACCGTCCAATTCATGACTGTGTTCTTTTATAAACTTAGATACTATTTCTTTTACAGTTTTTCCATCGTACTCTATCGATTTCTTTTTAGTCTGTAAGTAAAAAATGTTTAATAAATTTAAATTCACTTTAGCCATACTTTTCCAATTACAATAAAAATCATTTCCATTTTAAGGTTAATTCTAATAAATAATAAAATAGAAAAAAAAAAAATTTTTGTTTTAAGAGATCATCAATGAATTAAATAAAAAGGGATCTTTGAATTTTTTTCAAAAAATTTTAATTTCTTCAGTATTTTTTAAGTTTTCTAGTATATGTTCGTTTAAATTTAATGATTTATATAAAATTTTTAGTTTTTCGACGTTTATTTCTTGGTTTTTCGGTTTAAATTGACAGTAATCTGTATTGACTAAATTTTTTGATATCTTACTACTCATTTTTTCAACCTTGTTTGACTCAAGACCTATTATAGGTGTAAATATGGGATATGTAGAAAATAAATAATTGAGCGCAATCGACTCTAAATCAACCTCGTCAGGACAAAATGATATGTTATTTAGACTTACGCCGTCAGAGATTCCTCTTATCCTATCAAAATTTTCAATATTTAACTCCTTTAACATTATAGATAAAGATTCAAGTCTAACAAGTCTACATATTGCGCAGATATATTTTTTCTCTTTTAAAATTTTTTCTACTCGTTCTATAATTTTGATTAAGTTAACCTTTCTAACTATAAAATTATAATTAACACAATATTTTGCAATTTCCTCCCAATTGGATAATCGCGATTTAAAGTAATTATTATCTTTTATTAATTGAAATAAAATTGGATAAATTTCGCACCCTCTTCTCATTAACAAGAATCCAGCTAACAAGTCGCTTAATCTTCCAATGTCAGGGACCAAAATCTTTTTATTTCTCTCTATTGGTAAACCGCCCCATTCGGTCTTTATTATCTTTGTATAGATATAAGAGAAATCCCCTCGAACTTCGATATAAAATTTTTTCATTGGATTTGACAAATTTACTTTTAAATTGAGTTTTCTAAAATTATCGATAATTGCCTGCCCTCCTTTCACAGCAATATCATGCGATGTATACTCGTGTTTTCCAGATCTTTTTACTCTGAGAGCAAACGTATCTCCTTTTTGTAAAATCTTTTGTCCTACTAAAACTAATTTTTCAGTAATATTTTTTATTTTATTTGAAGTTCTTAGTGCGGGATTAAATGAGTAAATCCCAAAGACTTTTTTTAACGCTTTTATAGCATTAGGAATTTCTTTGTTATTAAAAAAGAAAAGAATTCTTGCCGAATCTTTAGTCAATTGAAATTTATGAAATGGAATTTCAAATCGAGTTAAAGTGAATTTGATATTATTCATTAGTGTTTTTAACATCCTAATTTTTACTCTCCTTGATTTGAGCCAAATTTCGGGAGAAGGGTTTATCTTGATTAAGTTATAAAATTCTAAAGGGAGCTCATTTTCCACTTTTACATCAAATTCGTGTATAAATATAATTTAAAATCAAGTTAATATAGTAGTTTGATAATTACCAATCACTTTTTTTTTACCTGTTTTTAAGTTATTTTCGGTTAGAATTATTAGACCATCTTTGAATATATCAATCTCAACAAAATTTTGGTCAAAGTGAATCCCTTGGAGATTACCCCCGTTTGAAAATATGGAATGCTCTATTTTTGCATTAAAGGATACGCTTGGTGAACTATTAAGAACGAGATCTATTTGAGAACGTGCAAATTGAGATAGAACATCTCCAGAATCTATTAATTCTGTTTTCCAGACACTTAATGGTGTGGGAATTAAATTATGAAAACTACATACACCAAATATCTTTTGATGACTAAAATTTAAAACTTTTTCCATAAATTTATGTAATTTTTTGCGTCCGATGTATCCTTCTTTAGAGTCAGGTGTCGTTGAGTTAATTCCTTTAAAATAAAGTTTTTCATTTTCATATAGTGGATCTAAAGAACCAATATAATGCTGCCAATATTCCCAAGCTGGAGGTTTTGAGTCCAAATAGCCGGGAACGACGATATAAGGGTGTTTAATTTCGTTTAATTTTTCTTTAGCTAATTTGAATTCTTCTTTATAACTATTTTTTGTTAGATTTCCAACATGAACGACTAAGTCTATTTCTTCTATTTTGTTAATCGCTACAATAGCATCATCAAAATTTGTATTTCTCTTCTCTGACTGTTCTGAAATTTCAGTATTACATATTTGAATAAATTTACAGAATGATTTTTCCTTCGGTTTAATTTCGCGCGGCATATAATACTTGATATTGCGATGAATCTCTTTTTTAGGAGTTTCTTCAAGAATTGGTAATATTTTAAAATTTAGAATATTTCTATTGATGTCAATGACACTGTACGTAAAAAGCTCTCTGTATCTAGTTTTATTGCTAGAAAATGTACCTGCGTTAAAAATATATAAATCTTTCACTGTACTATTTAAAGCATATAAATTTGAAATATGTCTATGACCATTTAAAACCAAATCAGCTTTCGCATCAATTAGCATTTTAAGCATATTTCCCGAATCATCAATCGCAGATCTTTCTTTTCCTGTATTTGGAATTGGAATAAGTTGATGATGAAAACAAACAACTTTTAACTTGTTTTCTCTCTCAGGCTGCAATAGTCGTTTCTTTACTGCGTTAATCGCATTATGATGAATAACGCCTCCAGGTAAATCTGGTTTAGTGCTATCTATTCCTATTATATAATCATGTGCGTCTTCAAACTCAAAATGCCTCTCTCCGATAAGTTCTTCAAATAATAAATACCCTACATTTTTAGCGTCGTGATTTCCAATTAAATATTTAATAGGAGCCTTAGAAATCGGATTAAATTTTTTCATTTGTTCTAAAGTATATTCGTAATCTAATAGTGTTCCTGATTGCGTAATATCTCCTAAATGAAGATATAAAGTGACATTCTTAATTTTATTTATTCTTTCTATTCCCTTGGAAAATGCTTTTACGTTAAATTCTGTGCCTGTAGGAGATATATGTGTATCTGAAATGATTACAATTCTTTTTTTGGTATCTTGAGAATTTTTAATCTTAATTGTTTGATTTAATGCCATATAAAACCTCTTTAAATATTTTTCAATTTAGCGGGATGTCCAAGATAAACTGAATTTTTTTCTAATACTTGATTATAATTTGTGAATGAATGCGCAGAGAGCTTCGCTCCCTCCTTCATGATTGTTCCATACATCAATACGCATTTTGCTCCAATAACCACATTATCCTCTACTACGATATTTTTTATAATTATTGAATCTTGCTCAATTCCAAAACTTAAAATTGTAGTACCCATCCCAATAATAACATTCTTACCAATAGAAACGAACTCTGAAGAAATCCAGCAATTATCGGAAATACATTTTTTACCTATTTTGACGCCAAAGAATCTTAAGGTAAATCGATTTTTAAGCCACGGAAAAGGATTTGAGGCTGCGATAAATAAAGCCCATTTTTTAACCAAATTTCTTAGGTTCCAATATAGATAATCTTTATCCTTAATATCTCGCTTAAACATTCCCTCTTTTGGTACGTGTAATAATCTTAAGATTGTTAGAAATAAATGTGAGAATAAAATTGCACTCATTTGAAGAATATATGCCATTATTAATATATTAAACGGTAATAACAAAAAAAACAACCAATATCTTCCTTTCTTCCAAAAATATACAATATAACTATATTCAAATATTGAACAAGGGATAAAACTCAGAATAATTATTAAAATATAAAAAATTAGATACTTATTACGAATTTTTTCGTCTATTGGAGTTGGAGAATCGCCCTTCAAACTTGCTGGTTGAAACAACTATTAATTCGCACCTCCTTCATCTATATCGAGACCCTTTTTCATTATTGTTTCTGCTTTTTCTATAGATTCTTCTAAAGTCTGTACTGGAAAGTTAATACTAACCGGTATACCAACATGAATTAAACCTCCTTCTAACACTTGTCCAATGCTAGTGTAACTATTTGCACCTAAAACTGCCTCATCTCGCATAATAGTTCCAGGAGTTATTATTGTATGAGGTCCTACAACACACGCTTTTCCTATTTTTACACGTTTAATAATTACTTTGTCGTGATAAATTAAATGAGAAAAAATACATATATGTAGCGAAGTCATCGTAAAATCGCCAATTTCCACAAATTCCGGGTCAATATATCCCTCGTATGCAACAACATTTTTGCCAATGTGAACCCCAAAAAACCTATACACAAAAATATCTGCCCATGGTAATGGTAATGCCCTCGCAAGCCATATAGGAAAATAAGCTGCCCAAAATCTTCTGTGCATGTATTTCCAATCTTTACTCCCTTTCTCGAAAACACCTTCTTTTGGAGTATATCTCCATTTTAATAGTTTCATAATCCCTGTTGAGGGTAAAATAACTGATAATGCAAATAAGTAGATATTGCCATAAATATTTAAAGGTAAAAGAAAAATTAATAACCATTTAAACCACTCGCTTTCAATTATATCCATAGTAAAGATTAAATCTCCTGTAATAAAATAATACAGATAATTCCAGTACCATAGATTCACTAATATAATTACAAGAATTCCAATATAAAATTGAAGTATAATAATTAAGGAAAATGGTGTCTTATGCACACCAGAAGTAGATATAAATTCTAAATTATATTTCGAATCTTGATTACTTTCCATTTAAATTAGCCATATTATTATTGATTTACATCAAAATAGATACTAACTTTTTCGAATATAATTATACTTTAGAACACGAAAGAATAAATATATATTGATTTATTTGTTATATTAATACTTTAGAAAGTAATTTCGTTAGAAATTATATGCTAATATAACAAATAGTTAAAAAATTAAATTAATATTAATATAATAATTCATTAAAAAATTAAAAAAAACAAATTATAAGTGAAAAATAATGGCTATTGACTGGGCCAAAGCGGAAGCATCACCTGAAAAAGGTCAAAAAGTTGAGGGGAGATTCCTTCTCGACCTTAGAGCTAAAGTTAATGACCTAGAAAAACAGTTGACTGAAATAAAGAGCGAGTTAGCACAAACGCAACAAAATCTTGATTCAACTACAGAGGAACTAAATAATACTAAAGCTGCGTTGAATAGTGAACAATCAGCTTCAAAGCAAAAAGATGATCAGATTAATGATTTAACCCAAAAATTAGAAGCTGCTACCACTAAATTAGATAAAGTTGAAAGTGATTTATCAAGTCTTACTGCTGAATCTGGCGATATTTCTGCCGAATTAGAAGGTGTAAGAACAAAAATTTCAAACCTTGAGGGACAATTGAATGAGGCTAATAATGCTATATCAGCGAAGGACGAAGAAATAAATCAATTAAAGTCTGATTTAGGAGACACTAGTAAATTAAAAGGCGAGCTGGAGGATTTAAATAGTAAGGTTTCTGCCGCTGAAGAGGAAAATGCCAATTTAAAGAGTCAAATTGATGAATTAAACAACTCAATCGCAGAAAAGGACTCTTTAATTCAAGAAAAAGACGCAGCAATTGAAGAAAAAGACGCAACGATTGAAACAACATCAGCTAAGCTTGCAGAAGTCGAAACTGAATTAACCGAATTAAAGCCTCCTGAAATTGGTGCTGGAGGCTTCAGTACCGAGGAACGTGTCACTTGTCCAATGTGCGGGGCGGTGGGAAGTAATATTAAACAAGAAGAGGATAAAACTAAAATATTGAGCTATGTCGGCCACATTCCGATGTATGCTAAGAAAAATGTCTGCAAGAAGTGCGGTTACGAGTTTTAATTTTTTCTATTATAATCTTTTTATTTATTTTATTTTTATATCGCATTTAAATTACCTTCTTTAAATTCATAATTTTAATACTCATTCCCACTTGTTATTTAAATTATGAAAAGTAATTTAATGAAAAAATATGATATATTATTATTGAGAGAATTATTAAAACCCTACGCGAAGGATGTCATTAGTGAATGAAAATATTTAGGTGAATATGATATGTTCTTCAAAACTAAGGATGGCACAGTATTACATGGTCGAATGGCTGGGTGCGGAAGGGAGCTGGTAATATGGTCACCTGGAGCACGGGGAAATACAGTTGATGCGGAAGAATGGTGTGAACTACTGGAAGATAAGTACGGGTATTCGACTTTTGCATATGATTTGAGGGGAATAGGGAAAAGCAAAGGTCTCCAATTTGATATGAGAAATCAAGTCCTCGATATTCAATATGCAATTGATGCTGCGATACGTAGAATGGGAGAGAGAGGTTTAGGTCCCGATCGTGTAATTTTAATTGGTCACAGTTTAGGTGCAGTGGCATCCTTAACAATTGGGATCCAAGATCCCAGAATCGATATAATTTTTGCCTTATCTACACTGTATTCGATTGAAGATTTCGTAACGGAAGATATCAAAGAAGAACAAGATAAATCTCTGTTTTCAATTAGAAAAAGGATTTTAGATGCATTAAAGAAACCACTCAGCGCACCTTGGTGGTTTAAACATTTTATTAACTTTGTCTCGAGGGGACAGTCAAATCTTATGCCAAAGTATTATTTAACGGACGACCTCATAAAGAAAGTGTATCTTATCCATGGAACAAAGGATGAGTACGTGCCTTTCGAAAAAAGTGGAAAAAAAATTATAGAAGAATATAACCTAAATGAAGATAGATATTTGCTGGTTGATGGGGGACATTCTTTTGAAGCCAAAGCTGAAGAAGTTTTAGAGTGGATCCATAGCAAACTATGAATAAAGGATAAAATACTTTCCACAATTTCAAAATTTTAATATGACTTCGCACTTATTATTTAAAATATGGATAATGACTCAAAGAAAAAATATATAGGGACATTGTCCCAAAAAGAATTACTAAAACTTTATGCGAGGCATGTTAATAAGCCGAAAGTCTCAATATTTAGAGGTTTTGGATTTGGCGTTATGCCTGGAGAACGACAAGGAATAAGATTTAAAACATTAGCAGGTCGAAAAAACACAGATCCTCCTATAGAAATAATAAATTGCCGATCGAGTGGAGGAGTATTTAATTTAGGACATCATAATCCGAGAATTGTCCAAGTTCTTAAAGATGCTTTAGATGCTGGATTAGACCTCGGTGACCATATGCTTCTCTCAGAATGGAGAGCTCTTTTAGGAAAAAAATTAGCTGAGCTGATGCCTCCTGGTATAACAAAAACTACATTTGGAGTAAGTGGAGGTGAAGCTATAGATACTGCGATAAAATTTGCTCGAGGAGTCAACAAGAGAAAAGAATGTATTTCTGCGATTGGAGGTTATCATGGCCATACAATGGGAGCATTAGCATGCGGGAATTCTGGATTTAAAGATCCTTTCCTATGGAATTTACCTGGTTTTAAACAGATACCTTTTGGAGATGCGGATGCGATGCGCAAAGCTGTTACAAATGAAGTTTCATCTGTTATATTAGAAACAATTCCGGCTACGGGAGGTGTTTTAATTGCTCCCAAAGGTTATTTTCCAGAAGTAAGAGAAATTTGTGATGAGAAAGGAGCATTACTAATAATAGATGAGGTACAAGCGGGACTTGGGAGAACAGGCGAATTCTGGGGGATCTATGGAGGGTTATATCTAAATGAGAAGGTTGTTCCTGATTTTATTGTATGTGGAAAGGGAATGAGCGCCGGTGTATATCCATTATCAACTTGCAGCTACAAGCCTTTTGTTGAAAAAGTTATGAAAGATGACCCTTTTATTCATATCTCGACAACAGGAGGGTCTGATTTAGCATGTGCGGTTGCTTGTGAAATGTTGGATATTCAATCAGATCCGAAATTCTTAGATCATGTAAAAAAAATGGGCGATTTATTCATGAGAGGTTTAGAAGAGATAGCTGCTGAAAATCCTGATCTAATTAAAGGAGTGAGAGGAAGAGGATTAATGACGGGGATGGAATTTTATAAAGAATCTGAGGCTGTGTTAGCTATGCTAAGCATAATAAAAGAAGGAGTGCTTGTTAATTACTGCGGTAACAAAGAAGATACTCTTATTATTATGCCTCCGTTAATAGTAGAAAAAGAAGATGTTGAAGAAATATTAGATAAAATTGGTCGAGGAATTTCAAATTTAAAGAAAATTAAAAAATAACATATATAGTCTAATTTTTCAATTTTTAATGTTTTAATTAAATAATATGATTTTTATTTAAATTTAAAAAAAAATTGAAAAAAAAATACTTATTTTATCTTTGATTTTTTTTCCTCATGAAGTTTTCTCTGTGCTTCTTTTACTTTTCTTAATCTTTCACCATCTAAGGGATACATATAAAAACCAAAAATCGCAATTCCCAGTGCTATTATTGGAAAAATTGCTATTAAAACTCTTAATCCGAAGATTACATCAGCTCCAGGAGTGGGAGTATACTCTCCCCAGCCAGTTGTAGTAAATACGAGACTGATTGCAAGAAATATTAAAACCGTTGAAAATCGCATAAATAAAGCGTTTACGCCATAATAGGCTGCTTCTCTACGTACTCCAGTTCTAGTTTCATCCTCATCAATTACATCGGCCCACATTAAATCTCTCAAATATAAAGCACCAGCTAATCCAATTCCAAGCAGAAAAAAGCAAATCATTCCAGAGATTGGATCCGAGATAAACATCAAAGGAATAAATGTTAAGATCCAAACTAACATTGAGTACATCCAAGTTTTTCTTGGACCTATCTTTTGAGCAACAACCCGCCAAATATTAATAAAAATCGTTGCTGAAATAAATGCAAGTGCTAACATCAGTGCTATATATAATGAATTTTCTACACCCAAGACGAATTTCCCGTAAAGAGGAATTATAGTTGGTAGCATTCCAAAAACAAACCATACCATAATAAGTGAGAGAGCTGGCCACCTAAAACATTCATTTTCCACACAAATTTTGACTGAATTAATGAATCCTGGCATATCTTTATAATCTTCCTTAAATTCTTCTTTTTCACGAGCACCCCATTTTAAAAATATTAATCCAGTAAATATGATAATGACACATGCAACTATTCCAAAAAACAAATAATTCGGTAAATACCTTCTTTCTGTTAAATCAGGAATAAAAAATGTGGGCAAAATAAAAGCAAAAATAAGAGCAATTATAATGAAAATTTGCTTAACATTGTTTACTTTGGCTCTCTCATCCTTATCAATAAATACTTCTGGGAATAAGCTTGTCTGGTTTATAGAAAACATAGTATAAAATAATTCAAATATTATGATAATAACTAAAAAATAAATAAAATTCGTCATTTCATCATTTATTCCAAAGCTAATAGGTGGAGTAAATAATAGGATCATGATTATCCCCAAGGGAATTATCGATGCTATAATCCAAGGAATGCGGCGTCCCCATCTCGTATGAGTACGGTCTGAAAGGGCCCCCAATATTGGATCATTTAATGCGTTCCAAATCGACCAAATTGCAAATCCGATGGAAATTAAAATTACATTTATACCTACTATAGTATAATAAAAAGTAAATATTAAAAATGTAAATGACTGGTATGCGATAACATCTGAAATTGCAGCACTACTAAATGCTAAAGAAGTTTTAAGACTGAAATCTCCTTCAATATTTTTCTCGTTTTCACTCATATTTTTAAACCAAATAAAGTCAATTTTAATAGATAGAAAATCCGAAACAATAAATTGTATCGTAATAAATATATCTACTTTTATCTTTATAAATTTTTAATATCATTTTTTTATTTATTACAGTGTAAAAACATTAAATCATAACTCTTATTATATTAAATTAAAACGAGATTGTAGTTGGAGCAAATGGATTTAGAAAAATTATTCAAACCTAAGTCAATGGCAGTAATTGGAATATCAAAGAAGAACCCTAATTCTCCAGGTAGAATTATTTTAGTAAAAAATGAATTCGAAATGAACGTAAAGGTTTATGGAATTCACCCTGAGGGCGGTCAATTAGAAGGTATAAATTTATTTCAAAGCTTGAACGAATTGCCTGAGATGCCTGATCTCTTAGTAATCGCAGTTAATGCAAAGGATACTTTGGGGTACATTCAAGATTGTACCGATCTGCATATCCCAGCAAGCATTATCATAGGTGGAGGATTTGCCGAAATCGGTGGAAAGGGTATAGAACGGCAGGAAATTCTCGAAAAAATTGCTTTTGAAAATGATATTGCTGTCCTTGGTCCAAATTGTATCGGTGTTTATGCTCCTCCATTATTAGATACAATTTTTATGCCGACAGAACGCATTACAAGGCCTCCAAAAGGGTCTGTAGCCTTAATCAGTCAAAGTGGAGGAGTGTTAGTTGATCAATTTTTTAATAAATTCTACGAGCGCAATATAGGTGTATCTACGGCAGTTTCTATTGGAAATCGTGCTGTGGTAGATGAAATTATGTTATTAGAATATTTTAGTGAAACAGATACAGAGACATCTAACATCGCTTTCTATCTGGAGGGATTTAAAGATGGAAAAGCCAGAGATTTCTTGGAAATAGCAAAAAACTCTGAAGATACTATTATTACTTTTTTTGGGGGAATAACTGAACAAGGCGAGCTAGCAACTCAATCTCATACTGCAAGTTTAGGAGGAAATAATAAAATTCTTTCCGCTGCCCTAAAACAATTTCATATTATCCAACCAAGATCAGAACGAGAATTATTAACGTTCTTGAAGGTTTATGACGTATTATCTCAACGAAAAAAGCCTTTTGGAGAAAATAATATTATATTTGGAGATGTAGCTATATTATCTGTATCTGGTGGACATGGAGTTATTTGTTCCGATATGCTTGAGAAATACGGATTGAAGGCAGTTAAATTCACGCAAGAAGAAAAAAAAAAAATGTTTGCTCTAATCAATCCAGTTGCTAGAAAAATAGCATCTTTTAACAATCCTATTGATCTTACTGGTTCTGTATTGGATACTGATATTGAAAATTTAATTCGATATTTATCTGATTTTGATAAAATAGAGTGCATTTTATTATTGTTGCTTCCTTATCCTCCTAATATCTCTTTTCAAATAGGGAGAAGAATTGCGAATGTTATTTCTATGAAGAAAAAACCAGTGATTTGCTTCATTCCTTATGTGGAAAAGTATTCGTTAATTATTGAATCGTTAGAATTAGCTAATATCCCTGTATTTCATAGTATTAAAGAAGCAGTTCAAGCAGTGTCAGCACTAAAATTAAGAACAAGGATTAATAATTTAAAAAGAAATAACATATTTTGGGATTGAAATTATGTTACATCTACAACTTTTTCAATCCGTTTGATTGATTTTTTTACGAACAATTTATCATCAATCGTAAGTTCAATTGCTTTTTGAGGGCAAATATCAACACATCGACCACAACCACGACATTCTTGGCTAATAACAGCTCTGTTATTAACTAAATGTATAGCATCAACAAAACATATGCGTTGAGTACATGTACCGCAACCAATACATTTTTCTGTCACTTTTACATTGACTCCCGGCATTTTTTTGATCTTTTGCCCAATTTTTTTTGTTAAAATAGGAGCAACCCTCCATAAACAGCAACAAGGACAACAATTACAAATAGAAAGAAGTTTATATCCAGGTTTAACTCCTAACCAATTAGCATCAAGTTTATTTCGACCTAACATCTGAACTAACCCAGCTTCTTGACAACGCTTTAGATGCTTCAAAGCTTCCTCTTTAGAAACAAGTCGACCCAATTGAGGATTAATATCAAGTACAGCTTCACCAAGGAACATACATCCGAGTGTTATAGGATAATCTTTGCATTGCATCGAATCTCGGCATATACAGAAATTCATGACCCAGTGATAATTAGCTTTTTCTATAAAATATTCTAACACTTGAGATGGCAATACCATATCAGCTTCCTTCTGTAATTCTTTATTTACAGGAATAACTTTATCTTGAGTAAGATATATAATATCATCTCCTTCAAACATAGCCATATCAAAAATTTTGCCAAGAATAGGAATTCTCGTCAATTTGGCTATAAATGGAACATTAGGGAAAGTTTTTTTTATTATTTCCACATACCATAGAGGCCTCAAATCCTCACCATCTTAGAAAAGCTTATACTTTTAATTTTAACAAAAATTATCCTTTGATATTAAGTTGATCTTATTGAATTTTAAGTTAACTTTATTAAAATTTTAAGCTAAGTTTTTTATATAATAATTTCATTGTTGAGTCTTTGAAAATGAAGATTAATATTGAATTGCTAAAAGAATTGGAAAGAAACATCGATATTGTGAATCCAGAGACAGGAAAAATTCCAATTAAAATTTTAGGATTTGGAGAAATAAGCTTAGTTTTTGAACTTGTTAATGATCCTGCGAAAGTGGCATATAAGAGAATACCAATTTTTGATACCGAAAAACAAGTTAAAAGGCATATATGGGCATATAATCAATATAGTCAAATTCTGGAAAAAGATGTTGGTTTAACTTTACCTGAGTATGATACAGCATGGTTTAAAGATGAGGAAGATAAAATATGGTTTTACTGTGTTCAAGAAAAATTACTCCCTGAATCCGCAGGACATAAAGTTATTCATCATATCAGCGAAAATGAAATAGAAACACTAGTACTTCTCGCTATGAGAGAAATGAAAAAAGTATACACCTATGGTAAAAAAAATAGATATATTAATTTAGGATTCGATGGCCAAATTTCCAATTTTTCTGTAATTGATTATGACCCGAAATCCCCTCAAGTAGATATAAATACAAAATTATCATATTTAGACACATCTACACCTCTGTTCCGCATTAATGGTAAGGAGGCAATGGATGCTTTGCTCTTTTTGAAGAGTACTCCTTTTTTTCTACGACCACTTATAAAAGCCGCATTTCTTCAAGAAGTTCTTGATCGTTATTATGATTGGAGGCTTGTAACAATAGATTTAATAGCTAACTTTTTCAAGGAACAAAAGCCAGAAATTATACCCTCATTAATTAGATTAGTTAATAAATTTTTTACTGAAGAAGCAAAGGAATTTAGCATTGAACAAATCACATTAAAAGAAGTAGAGAAATATTATAAAAGTGATAAAATGATATGGGTTCTTTTCCAGAATGCGAGAAAAATTGATAGATACATTAAAACAAAATTATTACGTAAAGAATATGACTTTTATCTTCCTCCAAAAATCAAGAGATAATAAAATAAGTTTTTATATCGAAAATCTTTAAAAGGGAAAGGATATGAAAATTGCGGCTATTCAAATGAATGCGAAATTTGCAAATGTAAAAGCAAATCTTGAAATTGCTAAACGACTTGCTAGTGAAGCATTTCAAGATGGCGCAGAATTAGTAATTTTGCCCGAATTTTTCACCAGCGCAATGGGTTTTCATCCGAAAATGTTAGATGTAGTTCGACCGATTAAAGGAGAACCAACGCAATTATTAAACCAACTTGCAAAAAATTATAATGGAGTCATTGGAGGTTCATTTATAGCTCTTCGGGGTCAAGAAAGTTATAATACGTTTGTACTAGCTTTCCCAGATGGTACTAATTATTTCCATGATAAGGATAGAGGTTAACAAATGATTAGGAGTTTTATTGCTTTAGAATTAAAGGATCAGGAGACTATAGAAAAAATCCAATCTTACGGAAATAGATTGAAAAGCAATCAACCAAGTTTAAAGTTAGTAGAAGCTCAAAATCTTCACATAACGGTTAAATTTCTAGGAAACATTGAAGAATCTTTAGCTCCAAAAATTTATAAAATCTTAAAAGAAGAAATCAATGAAAAAATGTTTCAAGATAAAACATATAAATTCAAACTAAAAGGAACAGGGCAGTTTAGAAAATTTTCAGTAATTTGGATTAAATTAATCGGCAATATACAATTTCTCCAAGATATTAAAGACAATATAGAATCACTGCTATATCAGAAATTAAAAATTGAAAGAGATAAAAGGATTAAATTCACCCCACATTTAACTATTGGGAGATTAAAACCTAATAAAATTAATTATAAAAACTTTGAAATTTTTAAGGAACTGTTAAGTGAAAATAAAAATTTCGAATTTGGGTCCTTCAATATAAAAGATGTGAAATTAAAAAAATCAGATTTAACGCCAAAAGGACCTATATATTCTGATTTGGTATTTTAAATGGTAAATAAACCAATTAAGGCATTAATTTGGGATTTAGACGGAACAATTATCCATTTTAAGATAGATTTTATTAGAGCACGACGGGCAGCTATCAAAATTCTAAAAAAACACGGAATTAAAAGGAATATAACAATTAAGAAAAGCATTTTTGAAAATATTAACACATCTAAAGATATTTTTAAATCTATGGGATATAGCCCTCAAAAAATTGAAAAAATCTTAGAAAAGATTAATGATGAAGTAATAAGAATTGAACGCGAAGCAGCCGAAATAGCAACAATTATTAATGGTATTGACCGAGTTCTTGAATTTGCTAAGGAAAAGAATTTAATTCAAGCAATTTACACGCTTAATAGCAGTAGAAATGCAAAAATCTCTCTTGATAAGGTTAATTTGTTGCATTATTTTGATTTTATAGCTGGAAGGGATAATGTGAAAAATCCAAAACCTCATCCAGATCATATATTTTATATATGTAAATCTCTTAATGTAAATACATCAGAAATTTTAGTAATCGGTGATAATGCTCGAGATATTGAAGGTGCCCTTAATGTAAAAGCCAGATCTATAGGAATCCAAACAAAAATATCTAGAATGACAAATATGGATACATTTCAAAAAGCTGATAAAATTATTAAAGAAGACGAGATACCTTTAAAATTAATAGATGCAATTAAAGAATTTTTATGATTTAACTGAAAATAATTAAATATTTGTATAACTATTAATGTTATATTTTAAATTCAAACCATTGTTTAATTATTGTAGAAGGATTAAAATCTAAAAATGATAATCGAGTATACATTAGATATTTTAAAACCGCATCATCCTAGCAACGATCTTCTTGCTCGAACACTAAAAGAACTTAGTGGTGTAAAATCTGTCACAATTAAAACCGATGAGATTGACCAAAAAACAACATCTATATATGTTAATTTAAAGGGTACTAATGAAATGTCATTAGAAGAGATAACAAAGGCCTTAGAGGAACTAAATTGTTCTTTACACAGTGTTGATGAAGTTAAAGTAGAAGATAGAGAATGGAATCCATAATTTTAATATGCTTTTACTTTATTTTGTTAAAAAATTACTTAAGCAAAAAATTTAAAATACTTAAAATAAAAAAATTCGTAGAGGTCAATTTAATTTTTAAATGAAAAAGTCATTGTTTTTGAAATGTCTGCTCCAAATATTGTTAAAGTTATCCAAGAGAAGGGTGAAATTTCTGATGAAGTTGATTATGCATTAATGAACTATTTACTGAAAAATAGAGGTCCAGGTTATACTGCTTGTCAACCTTCATTAGTTGAATTGGGAAATGGTAAACAAGCAATAAAAATGGGAATTGATCATACATTTATCGATAAGAATAATCAATTAATGGGTTTAGGAATAGTAGGGGCATTATTTATTGATTACGAAACATTACAAGTTATTTTTTGTACTCCACTAAAGGAATTGGAAGTAAATGTTCAAAAATTAAAGAATTCAGGTTTAGAACCTCAGCCTAGGCCAAAAGGAAAATATTGATTCTTTTACAATACATATTAACTTTATAACTGTCTTATTTTTAATATTTAAAAAGAAAATGTCAGAAGAAAGTGAAATCAAAAACTTAATACAAGAATATCTATTAGACGAGGGTATTCTAAGAGAAAAGGTAAAGGATCCTAAAATCGAATTCGGATTTAGATTTACTTTCCCTCCAGGACCAATTGGAAAAATCATGTTTGTTATTAAGCCCAAAAATAAAGATTTAATTATTATTACTATTGGAACGCAAATATCGGACCCTCATATCAATGCGTTAAATTCGTTAAATGATAACAAAAAAATGCAATTTTTTGTAGAATTAAGAAAATTTTTTCTTCTGAAAGATGTGTATTTTCGCATTAATATCGAAAATCATCGATACGAAATTAGCGACCAACTATTCCTTAAAGAAGATGGAAGTGTTTCGAAAAATGTTTTCTATAAAAGCGTAAGAAGAGTTTTTAATTGTGCTGCTTATAGTAATATTATTTTAGAAGAATTTTGTTCGGGAAAAATTAAGCCGGAAGACTTTACGAAATCAGAAGAATTTACTTCTGGATCTGATTTTTCTTTATATTCATAATAAGGATTAAATTTATGGGGTGAATAAAAATTTTTGAGAAATGGCTTAGAGCAATAGGAAAACTTGAATATGTTCAAGGTAAGGAAAAACCTAAAGTAGACTGTATTTTGTGTGCAATAAGGGATAACGACAAGAGAGTTAAATCTTTGAAAGTATATCAAGATAAATTAAATTTTGTCGTGCTGAACATATATCCGTATAATATTGGGCATTTAATGGTCTGTACGCATAGACATGTTTTAAAATTTGTAGATCTCTCAAAAGAGGAAATTACTCATACTTCAAGAACGATTCAAGGTTTACAACTACTACTGGATGAACTGTATTCTCCTCGAGGATATAATATTGGAATTAACCAAGGAACTTATGCAGGAGCAAGTATTGAACATATTCACTGGCACGTCGTTCCAAGATTTCCATCAGAATTAGGATTTATTGATATTGTCAGTGATGCTCGGATTGTGGTTGAAGGTTTAAATTCAGTGAAAAAAAAAATCAACGAAAAAATAGATTCTTTTCTAAATCAAGAGTTTTATAAAAGATTTTAATCTATAGAATATAAAATTAAAAAAGAAAAAAAAATACAAATTTAGAAGTAATAAGGATATTTACCTTGTTGCATTTCGGATATCTGCTGCGGTAACTCTTTTCCTTTTGTCCGCCTTACAGACTGCAATAGCCGCCTTTGTCGCATCTGCCGCTGCTTTTTCTAAGAAATTGATTAATTTATCTAATGCTTCAGCAGCTACGAGATCAGCACCTTCCTTTTTCATTAATCTTCTAATAGGGGCCTTTGCTATGTATCCTTCTCCTTTTTTCTTAGCAGGCTTTTTAGCCATAATTACATTCCTCCACTAATTTTTTCTTTCTAAAATTTTTGGTTTTAATTAAATTATTATGTATAACTACGCATTTTTATTATTTAAAGTTTCTGTTTCGAATCAATATGATCGCAGATTTCAGATAAGATCTCATTCTAATTCGAAAATCAGATCGGAATATTAATATGTTATTAATTTTTCCGACAAATTAAAATTTTTATTTCTATTTAATGAGGGTTTGAATTCAATAATTTTTAGATTTTTACTATTATTAATGTTTCAATAAAAATTTTTAAACATTATATCAATTCTAACTTTAATTTTGATTTTTTAATTTTTCCAAATTCTACTTTTAATATTATTTTATATCGATATTGAACTTAATTCTGATTTTACTAAATGTAAAAGTATAAAATAAAGATTTATTATAATAATTACGTAAAATAAATTGGGTTCAAAAAAGGAAGGATTTGAATTTTGAATTTCGATAATAATCAATATGAAATAACTGAATCTGGCATTGAAGAGTCGTTACAGACCTTGGGTTTCACTAAAAACGATTCTAAAGTACTACTAACCTTATGTAAATACAAAATCTTATCTCCTGCAGATATTGCAAAGCATTCGGGAGTGGATAGAGCGAGGGTTTACGAT
>JBHLQY010000052.1:0-17603 GCA_048883105.1 Candidatus Thorarchaeota archaeon
TGATAAATTTGATCAAGGTTTATTAATCCTTCTTTAACTAGCTCTCCTAGTTTAGTCTTCGGAATCCATTCTTCTTCTACTTTTCTTAATCGACTCATTAGTATCATTATGGAATTAAGTGTTGTTTTCAATCAATTTTAATGTATTTGAAAAGATTTGGTTTATTTCTAATGGATCAATTTTGTTTTTATTTAAATATCCAGAAAAAATTTGATTGAATTTTTCTGGATCGTCTTTTTTTAATAATTTTGCGTAATTTTCAATATGGGATCCTTTTATTCTTTCTTCTAAACTTTCTGGGAAAAATTCTTCGCGATGGGGAATATTAATCCCTGCTTTCAAAACTCCTTTAAATGCAGCAAGAGCGCGATTTTTATGATAAAATATGCCTAAATCGAGTATTGCTTCATCAATATTTGCTTTTTTTGCTCTTAAGCCTGCTAGATAACCAGTTAAATATGCTGCAGGAATATTACCAGTACTAGCATTATATTCAAACTTTTTAGATAATTCCTTGGAAAAAGCAGATATTAATACTTTATCTCCACCTCTCTTAGATTTAATAAATTGAACTCTTACATGACCATTAGAGATTCTGATAACTAATCTCAATAATTTTGACTTTAAAAGTTTTAATCTTTTATGGTAGTTTGTTTTACCCAGTTCTCTTCTTCCAAATGATCTTCTATATCGTGGACCGCGAGCCATTTTATCTCCCTCTCCTAAATAATTCTTTATCTTTAATATAGCGATTTAATTGAGAAACGCTGTTAAACATTCCTCCTTTTGCGTTTTTGTATAATTTTCGATAAATTGGAGTTGTTATTAATTTCCGGTCTCTAAGTTTTTTTAATTCTTTTCTAATTGGTCTAATCCTTCTAATCCATGCTTTTTTCTTTGGAAGTCTTGCGTGTTTTGTTCCTTTTCTTTTTCCCAAACCTCTCGCTAAACCTCTTTTTTTTCTTTGATGCCTAATTTTTTTTCTATAATTTGAAATCCCTTTTTTATATCGCTTTTGGATAATCCCCTCTTTAATTAAGTTGCGAATGTCCTCTCTAGTAATTGCCATAGCAATTTCTTCCCCGAGGTATGGATCAAAATAAACTCGATTTACACCACATTTTAAAATTTCCGCTGCCATTCTTCTCTGAGCATTTAAATTCATTTTATCATCCCCTTTTTTGATCTTCATCTAATTCATCAAGATCAAGTTCTTCCTCTTCAAGAAACTCTTCTTCTTCTTCTAACTCTTCAATAGGAGATTCCAACATAGCTTCAAATTCTTCTATTTCCTTTTGAGAAATTCCAATGTTAAGTATATGAAAATTCCTTTTTTGTGCGTAGTCTATTAATTCTAATCTTTTTCTTGCCCCTAAATTACCAGAAATCTTTAAACCATGTTTTTTTGGACTTAAATTTAACCTCTCTATGTCATTTTTATTATTTATTCTTATCTCTTCGTACCCAGATGGATGTAAACCTCGTATTTTTTTAGGACTTCGATATCCAACTGATGGAGATTTTACACCTGTTTTAGTTTTTTTCCTTGTTTGTGAATCTATGCCTCTTGCTTTTCTCCACGAATCCTTAACTCTAATATAACGCCAAGATTCAACTCTTCTAAACGTTGGCCTTTTTTTATCCATCTTTTTTCTAAGTTTTAATAGCCTTCTTGTATTTTGATCCATAATTATTGCCTCTTATCGTTTAAATTATTTTATTTGCCATATTATATTGTCGCCAATTTGTTTCTTATATAAATAAACACCATCTTGAAAAACTCGTGCATCTTTCTTACGGATTTTACAAGATCTTTTTAAATTTGCAGCAGTTTGACCTAAAGTTTCCTTATCGCTACCAATTAAAATTACATCATCTCCATCAATTTCAACTTTTACATTTTCCTCAATTTTAGCCTTTCTTGGAGCTCTTTCTCCTAAAAAATTTTCAATATATAGTATTTGTTTTTTTTTGTCAGCTCGCACGCTAAAAGGGAAATGAGAATAACAAATTTTAGATATATACTTATATGGTGTTAGCACTCCAACAATTAAATTATTAATAATATTTATTATCGTTTTTGCTAAGGCGAGAGTATTTGTTCTAGGGAAATGTGAGGTAAATACAATTTTATTATCCTCAATTGATATTTCTATTTTGCGAGCGTGACTGAAATTTTTTATTATAGGGCCTCCATTAGGTCCTTTTATTGTAATTAAATTATTCCCCTCAATTTTAACCTCGACACCCTTAGGAATTTCCAGTGATTCATTAAAATTAGCTATTTTAACCATTTTGCTTTAACTCTATAATTTATTTAATATATACAACATAAAGAGTGCCCACCAATACTTCTTTCTTCTGCTTCTTTCAAGGTCATTATTCCTTGATTTGTTGTTAAAATAATAATTCCTAAGCCTGGAGCAGGCAATAATTTTCTTTCTAGCGCTTCAAATTGGTTTACGCTGTAATTTAAACGCATTAAAGCTTTGCATTCATTAATCTTGCCTAATAGAGCTATTTTGAACTTTCCTTGTCTTCCATCACCATATCGTTCGAATTCACCAATATATGCGTGTGCTTGGAAGATTCTTAACACTCTCTGAAGCAATTTTGAAGCAGGTTTAACAATTACCTCTTTCTTTTTTGCAAACTCTGCATTTTTCAATTGATTACACGCATCGGCTAATGTATTTACCATATTTATCCACTCTTATTTTTTATTCATACCTCTTAAATCCAATATCTTTTCCTATCTCATAAAAACATCTTCTACATAGATTTAATCCATAGCGTCTAATTATTGCTCTATGGCTATGGCAGCGTCTACATTCTCTTTTCCCTTTTCCTGCATGTCCTCCTTGAGGTATTTTTCTATTCACCTTTATTTTATTATATAAACTCTAAATCTAATTCTTTTACAATTTGAACATTAAAATGTTGTTTTAAGAATTCTTGTGTTTCCATACGTGAAACATAATGCTTTTTTGGGATCTTAGCTCTTTTTGCTCTTCGATATCTTACTCTCATTCCAGGTCTCACGATTCTCCCACATACATTTAAACCCCAGATTCCAATCTCGGTGTCATATTCAATTCCCGGAATCGAAATATGTTCTGATATTCCAAAGCCAAAATTTCCGTAATTATCATAACTTTTTCTGAGTATTTTATTGTTATTAACGATTAATAATCGTTTCAACAATTTTTCTGCTTCTTCTCTGCGAACTGTTACTTTTGTCCCTATGGGGCGACCCTTCCTTAAATTAAACTCTTTTACATTTTTTTTTGATATTGTTTTTACTGCTTTTTTCCCTGTAATCTGTTCTAAAACTGTTGCCGCCCTCTCTAATTCCTCTCCACCAGCACCAACACCTATGTTTAATACGATCTTTTCAAGATATGGTCTTTTCATTGGATTTTTCCATATATCATCAAAATTAGTTTTTTGAGTTTTTTTGGCTTTGGAAGACATATAAATTCTCACTTCTTTTTTATCCTTAAATTTTAGGGAGATTAATTTCTGATTGATCTTCCCCTATAATGAAGGTATAATCATACAGAGTTTCCGTATGTTCTCCATTATGTTCAATTGAAACTGTACTCGCTTTCGGACCAAACAATTTTTTAATACTTAATATTTTACCTACTTGACCGATATTTTTACCGGACATAATTAATGCTAAATTATTTTCTTTAAATTTCAACGTTTTAACGATTTCTTGGTCAGGAATAGAAATTTTTAAAACGTCCATTCTTTTATAAACATCCTCTTTAGGATTTCTTGGATCTTTTACCCTTATTAAAACATTTCTTCCATCGTGTAGGTTTAGTTGAGTGTGACCTCCTGTGATGGTAGTTTTTTGATTTATTCTGCATAATTTGAAGGTACTTTCTTCTTCTGGAATTTCATGTAATATTAAACCATAATGAGAATCAGGAAGTATTCGGTAATATTTTTTAATTTTTTCAATAGTTAAAACATCCATAAATCCAACAGGATAATTTTTATCTCTAATGACCTTCCCATCGACTTTAAAATGCCCTAAACCTATTAATTTTTTTGCTTCTCGATGAGTATTAACGATTTTAAGAAGATCTCTTACAATATGTAAGAGCGGTAAACAAAATCTAGCTGGATGAGGGCCCGGAGATGGGTTTACAAAAAATTTCCCATGTTTCCGTTTTATTTGCAAGAATTTTGGTGTATTCAATCGTTTTAATACTTTTTGCCCTCCATGCCTTGTCATTATTTATTCCTCCTCTTCCTTTTTTCCTTTCTTTGGAGCCATTAATTCCTCTTCCCATAGAAATCCTTCTTTTTTTTCAATCATCGCTGATCGCCACCCGTCCATCTTTCTTCCAATGCGTCTAAACTTTGTAATAATTATATTAGAAACGTGAATTGTTGGGTGAAATTGTGTTCCATCTGCTTTATCAAAGACACATTCCTTAACTTTAACCCTTAAATCTTTAGTTATTTCAAGCACTTCCCCCTCAAAGTCCTTGAACTCCCCTTTTGTTACGCGCACGGAATCACCCACTCTGAGAGGGATTCTTTTTATACCAAATTCTTCTCTAAGAAAATCTGCTAATCGACAAGTTAATAATTTCGACCTTTGATGGTTTTTATAATTATAAAGTGCTTTTCTTTGCTTGCGAGGTTTTTTTGACTTTATTTTCATATTATTTTACACTTCTTATGTATCATATTATTAAACTTGATATTGAAGCAAGCCTAGGAAACATTTCTGCTGCCTCTCGAGCAATTGGACCTCTAATTTCGGTTCCTTTTGGATCTCCTTCTTTCGAAACAAGGACACCCGCATTATCTTCAAAACATAGCCTTGTACCATCTAATCGTCGATAAATCATTTTTTGTCTTACAATTACGGCTTTGAGTATACTACCTCGAAGTTCTGGTTTGCCTCTTTTTACAGTGACTGTTACCATGTTACCCACACTTGCTTTTGGCAATCTTCTTAATCGTGTTTTACTGTGGTCAACATTAATAATTTGGGCAATTTTAGCTCCTGAATTATCCGTGATGAATATTTTTGAACCATTTTGTAAACCATAGCTTGTTCGAGCTTTTGTTACCCATTTCCTTCCTAATTTTCTCCTAGTCCCGATAGTCAACCAACAACTTTAGTTTTAATTTTATCTAATACAATAAACGCTTTAGTTTTTGATATTTTTCGAGATTCACCAACCCTCACTATATCTCCAACTTCAATTTCCTGCCATAAGCATTCTGGCAAATGACAAGCAAGACGAGTATTACGACGTTCGTATCGTTGATATTTCTTAACAAATTGCATATAATCTCTTCTTATTATTACAGTATTTTTAGATTTTTTGCTTACTACAACCCCTTGTGTAATTTTTCCTCTTACCCTAGTAGTACCATGGTATGGACAATACTTATCTTGGCAATTTTTTGCCTTTGGAGGTGTTACCCCTGGAATTCCAATGTTGCGACTTATTTTAATCATCTCTTCTTTCTTAAATTTCTTAGCCTATTTTCAGGCCGACCAACTATTTTCGTGCCTAGAACTTCGAGTATATCATCATTTTCATTAGAAAATCTAAACCTAAAGATATAATCTTTTTTAACATATTTTTTGATTTCTTTATTTTTTTCTGTAATTAACATATTTTTTGATTCGTCAATAATCACACCAATATCTGAGAATTTCTTCTCTTTTGGCTTGGATGCGAATGCGTATAATCCTATTAAATCATGATAAATTAAATATTTTGGATTGATATTCATTTCTTTTTAGCCCATTCTTGCCATTTTTTTTCTTCATTCTTAACAGTGAGTAACCTTGCTATTTGTTTTCTTAACATCTTCGCTTTTGCTGGATTATCAGTGAGCCCTCCACCAGTCTGCGCAGAATAAAGGAGCATTAATTCCTCTTTTAAATCAACCAATTTTCTTTCTCTTTCCCTATCATCCATATTTCGGATTTGATCGGCTGTTATTAACTTCATTTTTTATCTCTTATTTTTTAATTTAAAAATATTTATTCTTCATCCTCCTCAGAGGATTCTAACGAAATTTCTTTAATATCTTCCTCATCTACCTCTTCTATTAATTCTTGAAGTTCTTCAGGTACGGCTCCTTCTATTTCCTCTACTTCAATTTCTTCTTCAACCAATTCTTTCGGTTTTAATTTAGCTAATTTAGCTTCTTTTTGTTTTTGAGCCATTTCCAATTCTTTTTCCTTAATTTTAACCCCATCGCCTGTCTTGTAATCAGAGCTCATAATCTTGACCACAACTCCAAGAACACCGCTTTTTTGAATACATTGAGAAACTCCCTTATCCACAGCTTCTTGGGCTGGCATACCACTTTTTTTCATTGTCCCCGCCCTAAAAATTTGCGTTCGTGCTCTTTGTGATGTTACTTTTCCGCTTATAATAATTTCTACGCCCCGTGCACCAGCATCCATGACTTTACGTAAGATATAATAGCCAGCTCGTCTATAATGCCTCCCTCGATCCAAAGAGTAAGCAAGGCGTTCTGACATGATCTGCGCATCAAGATCAGGGTTTTCGACTTCTTCAACCTCTATTTGCGGCATTTCAAGCTCGTATTTGTCTCGCAACACATCAGTAATTTCTTGTATTCGCTTTCCCCCCTTTCCAATGACAAGTCCTGGGCGACTAGTTTTTAGAGTAATTCTTACCCCGAGAGGAGTTTTCTGTAGATCTACACCCGCAAAACCAGCTCGGACTAATTCAGATCGTAGATATTCATTTATTTGCATTAATTTTATTCCTTGTTCAATAAAGTGTTTGGAAAGTGGCAATTTTAAACCTTTATTTTTATTTTTTTGATTTTATTATTTTTATTTTTTATATAATAACCCTAACTAGGTATTTCATACAAAACAATCTCTAAATGAGTTAAATGTGTGTTTTTTGCTGTTGATCTTCCTCGTGCGCGTTCAATATATCTTTTTATTATTCTTCCTCTTTGTGCTGCTATGTGAATAATTCTACATAAATCGACATCTAATCCTTTATATTCAGCGTTAGATTCTACAGCAGCAAGAACCTCATAAATTCTTGCCGCTGCTTTTTGAGGGTATCTTCCAGCATCCCATCTAAAGCTCCGAAGATCTCTTTTATGGCCTAGTTTCTTTTTATACCTTCTGAACGGGACAGATTGTTTTAATTGAATTACATTCTCTAAAAATACTTTTGCTTGATCCAGTTTCATACCTTTTAGAACAGCACATATTTCTCTGGCATGTTTAGGTTTTATTCTCAAATCTCTACCTGATGCTTTAGCTAAGCGATCTACATCCCACCGCTCCTCTTGAAAAGCATAACCCCAGTTAGGAATTTATTATCATCTCATTTAATTATTTTAAGATATTTACTTTAATGGTACATATTTCGAACTTCTTGTAGCTCCAATTCCTGGACTTCCATGAGTCACGCGCCTTCGAGTAAATGAAAATTCTCCTAAATAATGTCCAACCATTTCTGGTTTTACCTCAACGATTTCATACTTCATTCCGTTATAAACACCGATCTTTAGCCCAACCATTTCAGGAAAAATTATCATATCCCTTACATGAGTGCGGGTAAGTAAATCTTTGCCTCTTTTTTTAGCTCTATAAGCTCTTCTTAGCCTTTCAAGCAATTTCTTCTGTCTTGGTGGTAATCCTCGTCTTAAAGAGCGTCTTGCCCTCGCTGGTAATAGTTGAATAAATTGATCCATATTCATTTTCTTCAGCTCGTCTAAGGTATAACCTCTATAATGGAATCGTAATCTGTCTAGTTCTGCCTCAGTGTTTAACTCATCTTTAGCTTCTTCAGAAATTTCATCTTCTTCTAATTCTTCTCCATCTCCATTTTCAATTTCTCCATCTGGAGCCATATTTACACCAATTTCTTAATTCAATTTATATATTGTTATGTATTTTTCCGATAGAATTTATTACATTAGTCTAAATAAGTAAAGGATTTAATTTTAATTTTATTATAAAAAGAACGAAAAACGTAAGTAAAAAACATAAAATATAAAAGTTTAAGTTAAGTTCATAAAGAGAATCCTTAGAATCTTAAGATCTCAAATTTTATCGCAGTACTTGAATATTTTTTTTATAAAATGAAGGGATTATGTATATTGGTTTGGATTAAAAATTCTTTTTATATCTTTTTCGTAAAATTCTCCACTCCACCTTTCTTTAATTATTACAAATTGCTCTCGATCTTTATTAGGGTTAATTATTGAATGGAAACTATTAATTAAATTCTGAAATTTCGTTCCATTTTTCACATAATAATACACATTATTTCCACTAATAACTATTGGTTTGCCCTCTAAAATTTCCCATGTCTCACTTCTATTTTTGTGAATTTGAATAGATAACCCCATTTCCGGTTTAACAAATATTAAATTATAATCGGGATAAGTGAATTTGAAACTATACCATTTTGGTAGCGTATCAATATATCCATCAGGAATTCTGTATTTTTGCTGGAAATCTTCTGGTTTAAAATTAACCTTTTTTGAGTTCTCATATTTATAAGGATCATAGATAATTTTATGATTAGAAATGTCTAGATTATAGTTTATTTCAATATTTTCATTACTCTTATTTATTATCATATAATAATCGTGAGGTTTGATAATAAAGTCAGATTCGGAGAGATCTTTAGTAATAAATGATGTTCCATTAATAAGATATAAATTACTGAAATGTTCTTGATTTATTGAAATTTTTAACTCTTGAGAATCGTTTTTTCTAAGAAGTGTTCCTCTTTCAAAAAGAATTCTTTCTTTTATCATTTTATTTGAACTTATTATGTAGATTATTATTTTAATTCCTTAAACCGTTCTTTAATTTCATTAAGAAAAGGCATGGATTCCTGAGCGCCTTTTCTTGTCACTGCTATAGATGCAGCAGCAGTAGCATATTTAACGGCATTTATAATCGTTTCACGTTTACATAATTGACTTGCTAAGACTCCATTAAAGCAATCTCCAGCACCTACAGTATCCACAGCCTTTACTTTAAATGCTGGAACCTCTATAACATTGTCATTTTCACCATTATATATTAAAGAGCCCTTATTTCCTAAAGTTGTAATCACTATTTTTACACCTAAACTGGCTATATCCTTTGAAGCTTGGATAATTTTTTCTTTTGGTTCTCCTGTTAATCTTTTAAATTCTAAAAATGAATGCAATCGGAATAATTCACCTTCGTTTGGAACTATTATATCAATATTTTTTAAAACTTTAAGAGGAATCGGTTTTAATGGAGCTGGATTTAAAATTTTAATAACATTCCCTTGAGAAGCTATTTTAAATATTTCTTCTATAGTTTCAATCGGTAATTCCATTTGAACGACTAACGATTTTGCATTTTTTATAATACCAGAATTCGCTTGAATTTCTATTGGATTTAAGTTAGCATTTGCTCCCGGAGCTACGCTAATTATATTTTCTCCTTTATTATCAATCATTATAAAAGCAACTCCACTTGCTTCTTGAGGATCTCTAATAATGTGGCTCATATCGATGCCTTCATTTGTCAATCGAGAAATCATCTGTTCACCAAAAGCATCTTTTCCAATTTTTGCGATAAAAACCGTCTTAGCACCCGATCTTATTGATGCAATTGCTTGATTTGCACCTTTACCTCCTAAAAATTGCTTAAAGGTGCCTCCAGTAACAGTTTCCCCCGGCTTCGGAAGTCTCTCTGAATAGATATTCAAATCCATATTTGAACTGCCAATGATTAGGACATATCCATTTTTTTTTGACATATATTTAACTCGATAATTACATGATTTTAAAGAAAATTTTACTTCATTATTATCTAATAATAAATCATCATAATATTTTACCTATATTGAACAAATCAATCAGTTGGGTAAAACCAAATGGTTTTTATTTGAAAAATTTTTAAAAAGAAATATCGAGCTAAATTAATTTAGCTTTAAATCAAAAATAGGCAATATATTAATTAAAAAATAAAAAAAGGTGTCTAAAACGGCAAAGGATAAAATCATAGGCTTCATAATTATGATTGTAGGCATCATCATTGCTATTCTGTACACTTTAGGCTCTATCGTGGACCTTTTCATGGAAGCAATAGGTTTTCGTAAAGGATTTAAATGGCCAATACTCTCTGACTGGACTATAGAAACTTGGGGATTTGATATTTTCTCGTGGCGCTTATTTATTGTACTACCAATGTGGTTATTAGTAGTTCTGATTTGTATCATAGCGATATGGATTGGGTATTCTATGTTAACGACTCCTGCTCCAGTTCCTCTCGAAGAGCTTGAAGAAGAACTTGCTGCGGAAGAGGCCGCAGCTTAATAATCTATCATACAAATTATTATTTTTTTTTTATTTTAAACTTAAAATTAAATAGCAACTATTTTAAATTTTCATATAATAAATTCAATTATTAGTTTTTAAAGTTAAAAACGAAATTTATATTTTTTATACAATTTAGATATTTAAAATAGTTTTAAAATAATTAAAATTTAGAATAATAAAAAACAACAAAAATAAAATAATGGTTAACTAACATGTCATTTGGAATCGAAATTGATATGGATGCTTGTACGGGTTGCGGCACTTGTTATGAGGTGTGCCCTAGCGAATGTTTTGGCGAGCCAGAAGGCGGAAAGGTAAACATAATTGAGGACAACAGAGACGATTGCGTAGGTTGTCGTGCATGTGAAACTCAGTGTCCTGAAGAAGCTATTACAATAATTGAGGAGTAAATTCCATCAAACTCCTCTTATATTTTTCCAAATTGATAAATAATTAAAACTTACTTTTTTTTCTTTTTTAAATTTATTAGATATTTCCTATTCAATATTTACCATTTCTCGCAGTTTTACCTATGGATGATTTCCCTTTAAAAAATACTCAGCCTTTTTTAATATGTAATTTTACTTATAAATCAACACATAGGAAGACTATTAGCTCTTTGATGTAAGTTTTTACATCCTTTAATTTAATGGTCTCGTTAACTCCATGCTCATTTGAGCCGGGGTTTCCAACTCCATGTATTATTACATCATATTCAGTTAGAAAGCCCATATCAGTACTTCCTGAAGCTCCAATTAATTGAATTTTTTCTTCAGGAATATTTTGAACAGTGGAAATTACTTTCTTAAATCTCATTGAAGCAGGAGAATTTGGATCTGTTTTCCATGGAGGATAGGAGTATTTAAAGGTAGTTCTTACGTCGATTGCTTTACTTTTTGCCTTCCCTCTTTGGATAGCTTCCAAAATTTCTTGTTCTACGTTTTCAAATTTTTCTTCTGGAATAATTCGTCGATTTATTGTTAAAGTACATAGATCTGGTACGATATTTGACTTTTCGCCAGATCTAATAATATCTAAGTTAAACATGGGTGCCATATTTCTTTTTTCGCCGGTTTTGAATCTAGGAAAACCGGGAATATCTTTGCTCTCACGTTCTTCGACGATTTTTTTCAATTTTATAAGTTCTACTAAGATTGGAACCATTTCTTCTAGCGCATTAACACCTAAAAAATTCATACCGGAATGACAACTTCTACCGATTGTTTCAACATCTATATCCACATCGCCAGCCATTCCAATTGGAATTATGGGATTAATTACACCTTCCATACAGAAGATAATACTTTTTTCCTCTAATTCTGTTCCCTTAAGATATCCGTGCTCTTCGAGATAACGAACACCAGGATAATCTCCAATTTCTTCGTCTGTGCAATTCAAAACTCTAATATTATACCTTGGAGTGAGATTTAGCTTTTCTATTATTTGAAGTGCGAATATTAAACATACCATAGCGCCTTTCATGTCTGACACGCCTCTACCGTAAATTTTTCCGCTTTTAATCATAGTCGCTTCAAAAGGAGGAAAACGCCATTTTTTATCTCCCTCATCCGGGGCAGGCACAACATCCATATGACCATAAAAAGTTGCAAATTTTTCTTGACCAAAGTCTTTTGTTGCTACAAGATTGACTCGAGGTCCTTCCAATGGATACGGTATTTTTTTAACGAGCTCTTCTGGCATAATAACTTCCTCCAAGCTATAACCTAAATCTTTAAAATAAGGAGAAATAACATCAACATACTCCCGATAGGAATTTCCTGGAGGCACTGTAGTGTCGATCCTAATTACTGTTCTCATCAAATCCATAATTTTATCGGAGTCTAAACTATCGACTTCGGTATAAATCTCGTTTAAATTAAGCATAGAACTTCTCTAAATTTTAAATTATTATAATTAAATTTGTTTAAGATAGAATAAAATTATTATTAGTAAAAAGACAAATTAATTGTTTAATACCACTAGATTAGAAAATCAAATTCTAATCTTTATTTAAAATTTTTCTATTTTATATATTTATTAAATAAATTACCATAATAAAATTCGATTACACTTTTTGCAAGTTCCTTCGTTAATCTGCGTATTAAGGCAGTTATCGTGATAAGGAGCTCCACATTCTTTACATAGATAAATTTTTCCATTAAAATCAGCAAAATCGTATCCACAATAGATGCATTTACTGGCAAATGAAAAATTGCTGTCGTTTGCTTCTATAATTTGAGAAGTCCCAGATAATCCAACCCCGCTCGTAGATGTGGAGGGCGTTACATAATTATTTTGTTGAGGAGGCATTACCCATTGATCCTCCAATGGTTGTTGAGGATATTGTTGTTGATTATCCCAATCCGAGACATGTCTCGGAGTTGGGGTTTTAGAAATTCCCATTTTTTGGGAAATTTTTTCATCTAAGATATTTGTTAAAATCAAAGCTGAGGCGTATTTTCCTTTAGCACCTCCTTTTTGAAGATGAGTATGAGAAATCATGTGAATTATTCTACCACCTTTATTTCCGTAATTGAAATATACTAATACAGGGGATTCGCCCCATTTTTGCTTAAGTTCATTTGAAGCAATTAATATTCGAACTGTATCAGGATTTAAAATCTGAATTGGAAAAGATCGAAATTCAAGCCACCAACGGAATTCTTTTTTTCCTGTATTAGCACTTGCTTGTTTAGCCCATTTACTTTGCTGAATTTCGCCTAAAACACCATCTAAAAACGGATGATTAGGCTCTAAAATTTGACACGCAACAACAGTGTCGCTTGTCTTTTGTTGGTTCCATCTTATAAAGCCAGGAAAAATGTTTTCTATTATGTGAAGTACCGCCCAATCTGTTGTTAAGAGCCATCCACCATTTAAAACAAAATCTTTTATTTTAGAATGAGCCATTGTAGGAATTTCTTTTCCTGGGCAACCTACTAATATTAAATCGTATTGATTGAAGTCAATTCTTAATACATCATTAGGTTTTATTACCCTTTTTACTGACGCATACATGTGTTGTATAACCTTCTTGGGTTTCTCAAATTTACCACTTATAGCAAGAATTTTTCCGTGTTTTTCTACAGCTTTAACTACATCTTTTTTATTTAGGGCCTCCATTTTTCGCTTTTTTACTTCGGAATATAGATCTTTCCAACTCATTATTGTGCCAATCTCATTAAAATTAAAAGGAATATAGTGTTATCTTATAAATAATATAAGTCGATTCATATATATATTTTCATAAGAAGCGATAACTTTGGCGCAAAAATTAAGTGATTTGGGATCCCCTTCAGAGTTTTGGGAATATTTCGAACAGATTTCCAAAATACCACGATGCTCGGGGAACGAAAGACAAATAAGAAAGTATATCGAACAAGAAGGAAAAAATTTTGGATTTGAGACAAAAATTGATAAAACTAAGAATCTTGTAATTAAAATCCCATCTAAAATTAAAAAAGGAAATAATCCAAAAGTAGTTCTACAGTGCCATTTAGATATGGTCTGTGAGAAAAATGCGAATATAAATCACGATTTTTCGAAAGATCCCTTGAAATTAAAAATTGTCGAAGTTAATAAGGAGAAATGGCTTACTGCTGAGGGAACTACCTTAGGTGCAGATAATGGAGTAGGAATCGCTTATTTATTGACGCTTATGAAAAAAATTCATCACGGTGAATTAGATTTTAGATCAATAGCATTAGATTTACTTTTTACTGTCGAGGAAGAAAGAGCGCTCTTAGGAGCCCTTCGAATTAATGAGGATTTAATTGATGGAAAATACTTAATTAATCTAGATTCTGAAGATGACAATAAATTCATAATTGGGTGCGCTGGGGGAATAAGTACGGATGTTGATATTAAATTCAAATATGAAAATATAGATGAGTCCAAAAATAACGTGTTAGCTGTCAAATTATTTATAAAGGGCTTGAAGGGGGGGCACTCTGGAGTTGACATTAACAAAGAGAGAGCAAATGCTTTAAAATTAATGGGAAAAATCTTATGGAAAATAAACAATAAATATTCTATTTATATCAACTCGATTAATGGAGGAAATTTACCTAATGCTATACCCCGAGAAGTATATTCGATATTTTTTATAAACAATGATGTTGTTTCAGAATTAAAGGTTTGTATTGACCAAATAATATCTGAAATAAAATTTAATATTTCTAATAGAGAACCACATATGGAAATAATATTTGAACAGCTTAAAGATTTTCCAGAGAAGAAAATTCTGCCAAAGAAGGTCCAAGAAAAATTACTCCATATTCTTTATGTGATTCCGAATGGACCAATTTCTTATCATCCTAAATTTCAAAATTTAGTGCATACATCTACTAATTTAGCTTCAATAAGGACGAAAAATGGTTTAATAAAGATTATAACAAATCAAAGGAGTTTACAAGAGAGTTCTAAGAGAGTTATCTACGAAAAAATAGAAGCATTATTTAAATTGGCCAATCTGAATATCAATATAATACATCCGGCAGATTATCCAGGATGGGAACCAAATTTTAAATCTAAATTATTAACAATTTCAAAGAACATTTATAAGGAATTATTTCACAAGGAGCCTATTATTGAGTTGATTCATGCGGGATTAGAGACGGGGATTTTAAAAAAAAAATTCCCAGACATAGAAATGATATCTATTGGTCCAACAATGGTAAATTCTCATAGTCCGGATGAGCGCTTAAAGATTAGAAGTATCGAGAAATTTTGGAACTTCTTAACAAAATTACTTAAGAATTTATCATAAATTTGTTTTAATTTACTTGAAAAAATATTTTAATTTGAGAATAATTATTTAATTTAGAATATTCAAGAAAATTCTAAAATATGTCAAAGTTCGAAAGAGGAAGGGAAAAAAGAGAAATTAGCGGATCAGAAACGATAGTAGAAAAAATTAAAAAACATACCCCATGGGTTTTTGGAAACAAAATTAGGAAGCCTAAAATTATTTTCCCTAAAATAAGGCGCCGTAGTATAACTGTGCCGACGGCATCAAAAACATCGGGTATTTTAATTATCTATATACTACTTTTTGTGCTTCAAACAGGCATAGTTTATTTAATTTATAGGGAACCTCCAGCTCTCGGTGCGGATGCTAAAGGAGATCCAATTTTTCTTTATCCAAGTATACACGATTCGTTTATTGTTGAAGGGATTGTTGCTTCAATTTTAATCTTTGTATCATCTACGGGGTTCATATTACTCTATCAAGCTTCAAAACACTCATTCAATCGCCAGATGGCTTTGAGAATTTTAGTAATCGGATTGGTTATGATCCTCGTAACTTTTGTAGCTTTGCAGTATATGATCGCTGTAAAGTTAGGGCAAGACCCATTTAAATAATAAAGTTTATTCTCAACACATTCTTATAAAATAATAAAATTCTACAATATTTTGAAACTTTTTAATTAATGTTTGGAATTTTTCAAATGATTTGAAAAAAACTTTTTTACTCAACTTTACAAATTATTATTTCATCATAATCAACAAGTATTTTATATAATCCTCTCATTTTTTTATCTAATTCATAAGAACGTGTATCCAATCTCAAAATTTGTTTTGGGATATTTTGCAGTTTATATTTAGTTGAGATAATGATTATATTCTTAGGCCCAATTTTATTTAAGATAGTTGGTGTAAATTGCAAGTTCCCCCTTCCAAAAAGAAAACCTTGCCTTCCTATTAAAGATATAATTATTTTTGCTTTTTTTCCTTCAATAAAATCTAAAATTTGTTTTTCGTTTAGATCTAGAGCTATAATTTTGTTGTTTAAGAGTAAATCTACACCTAAAACGGTTTTTTTTTGATTTAATTTATCAGTAATAGCTTTGGTTGTAGTTCCTGGACCAATTAAATAATATATATCCTTTTCAAGAGTTTCAATAACTCGCTTAGCAATTCTTTCCTGATTATTTAAATCAGAATCACGAGAGCCAATCTTTGAAAATTGTAAATAATCTGGATTATAGGGGGTATGAAAGTATCCATAAAGTTTTGACACCAGTTTTCCTTTCCTATACTCATCCTCGTCAATATCTAAAACTTCTGATACTTTAAGAGGAATTTCGTCCCATAAAAATTGAATGATTATAGATGATGCGAGTTTAGGATTTATAGAAAATACACTAGAGTATATTTTAACACCTGCAGGAATTCCAAGACATGGTTTTTCAATATTAATAACACTTTGAATATCTCGTGCCGTTCCATCACCGCCAGTAAATAGTAATAGTTTGATATCATCTGATTTTTTCATGATTTTAGCAGCTATCTTTGTATGATCTGCGGTCGTATCAAATAATTCTTCACTCCCTTTAAAAATTGGATCTTTAATTATTTCATATTCAAAATTTATCTCTTTTAAAATAAATTCTCCCATAAAGCGAGGGCAAGTAATAAATTTCAATTTTGATTTTATTGATTTTAATTCGTTCAATACCTCTTTTGTTCGATTTAATGCGTTTGGTTTTGCGCCCAATTTAATTGCTTTTTCTAATATTTTTTTACCATAAGTTCCTTTTAAACCGACAGCGCCTCCCATCCCTGAAATCGGATTTATGATTAATCCTAAAGTGAATTTGTTAAGCGTTTTCATATAAATACACTAAAAATAAAAAAAAGAAAAAATTTTTGTAAATTTTTTGGTTTGTAAATTTGGATCAAATTAATTTCAAAAGATTATTGATTTATTTGCTTGCGACCCAAGCTTCGTAGTCGGCCATGCTTAACAAATTACCTTTTTCTGCGTCAAGATTAGAAGGATCTAAAGCAAACAACCAACCTTCACCATAAGGGTCTTCGTTTAATTTTTCAGGTTCATCCATTAATTCAGCATGAATTGCTGTTACAGTTCCAGAAAGAGGGGAATATATATCTCCTACGGCTTTACTGGATTCAACAACGCAATCGATTGGATCGCTAGTCGGTTCATCCCCATCCATTTTTACTTGAGTTAAAGTTGCCCCATCAATTCCTTCTACATCAACAAAACTAATCTCACCCAATTGATCTTGAGCGTAATCTGTAATTCCAACTCGTTTTGTATCTGGGTCCCACCATTGATGTGTCTTAGATACTAAATACGATTCTTTTCCCATTTTAATCACATTTTTTTCAAACTTAATATTTAATAATTATTATTGAATTTAATGATATGTTTTTTTTAATAATATTAAAAATTTAAAATTTTTTAATTGAAACAGATTTAAAAAAAATTTTGATAAAAT
>JBHLQY010000053.1:0-17598 GCA_048883105.1 Candidatus Thorarchaeota archaeon
TAATTAAATATCATATAGAAGGTTAATAAAATTTAGATAAATCACCAATTTATTTAGAACACCGATTATTAATAATGAAAAATCTTGTTATATTAGGTTTAGATATCGGTGGAGCTAATACAAAGGCAGCTCTGGTAAAGTTTAAAAATTCAGAAATTTCAGAATCATTTTCATATATTGAATCTTTTCCATTTTGGGAAAAAAATATTGATGAAATTCCTAAAATGTTTAAAAAGATTATATCTATTTTAGTAGACAAACATTTAAAATTAAAATTTATTGATTATATCGCAGTTACTATTACCGCAGAGCTTTCAGATGCATTTCAAACTAAGCGTGAAGGCATTTTAACAATTATAAGTGCGTTGGATAAGGTTTTTGATAAAAAGAAGATGTTTTTTATTAATAATTCTGGAAAATTTTTAGATTATACATGCGCAAAATCCGATTTTTCCACTATCGCAGCAGCAAACTGGGTATCTACTTCCCTATATTTAGGACAATTTATATCTCGTTGTATTTTAATTGATGCTGGTTCAACAACTATCGATATTATTCCTATAATTAACTCAATTCCCGTTGCTAAAGGTAAAAATGATATCTCAAGAATGGTGAATCACGAATTAATATATACTGGTGGTTTAAGAGCAACTATACCATCAATAACGCATTTTGTACCTTATAAAGGTAAATTAATTCGAATTTCTTTTGAAAAATTTGCTTTAGTGTCGGATGTCCATCTAATATTAAACAATATCTCTAAAAGTGAATATATTAACGATACAGCAGATAATCGATCGAAATCCATTGAAGATTGTTATGCTAGATTAGCTAGAATTATATGTATGGATATTGAAACTATTTCTGAAGAAGAATTAAATGAAATTGCAGAATATATTTATAAACAGCAATTAAAGCTCATATCAAGTGAATTACAAGAATTTATGAAACCTCTTATTACAAAATATCCTGAATTTAAAGAAAATCCATTATTTGTAATTACTGGTTTATCAGCAGATTTCTTAGTTAAAAATGTATTAGAGTCACTTGGATATAATAACATCAAGAATTACGAAGATATTACAAAAGTTCCAGACCGTATTAGTTCTTCAGCTTTTGCAGTGGCGGGTGCTTTTTATTTTCAGTCTAAATAAGAAAATTATGGTACTATTATGGGAAATATAATTGTTAAAATCGGAGGAAAAATACTAGAGGATTCTAAAAGTCTTGAATCTACAATATTTCAATTTAAAGAGCTTTTATTTGAAAAAAAAATTATAAATAATATAGTGATTATCCCTGGAGGAGGCTCATATGCGAATTTAATTAGAGCAATTGATAAAGATTTAAATATTGGGGATGATCTAGCACATTGGATGGCAATTTTTACTATGGATTTTAATGGTATTAAAATAATTAAAAAATTTCCAGAGATTAAGTGGTTTAAAGACTTTAATGCGTTAGAAGAATCATTAATGGGGCGCAGTATTTCATTATTTTTACCATACGATTATTTGATTAAAGTTGATGAATTGCCTCATTCTTGGGACGTGACCTCTGATTCAATTGCTGTATTTCTCGCATCTAAATTAGGATTAAACTGTTGTATTTTAATTAAAGATGTGAATGGTATTGTAAACGATCAGAATCAACTAATTAAAGAAATCACTGTTAATGAATATAAAAACATGAAAAAAGCAAATAGATTATTAAAAAAAGAAATTAATTCATATAAGGAATCTCAGCCCATTGATACTTATTCCTTAGACTTAATTGAAAAATACAAAGTCTCTTGTATTATTTTAAACGGTAAAACAGAAAAACAAACAATCATAGATTTTTTTAATAATGCTGAGAGAGAGCATTCTCTTCATACAAAAATCAATTTTAGTTAGCTTTTTAGTTATTTAACTTATATTCTGTTTTTAATACTTTTTTATTGAAAATAAAAGCAATTAAAGTTTTAATTGAATCAAAAACAAAATTAAATATAATATTCATAAAAAACTTTACTTAAAGTCTAAAGTGAAAATAAAATGGATGATGATCAAATAAAGAAAAATGCGGATTTTTTAATTAAAAATCTTGCTGGTATGGAGGTCCCGGGATCGGCAACTGTTAATGTCAGATATAAAAATCTAGTCAGTTTTGCGCAGGTATATGGAATAACAGATCCCAAATATGTTGGATCCGAGGAGCAAGGAATAATTGCATGTCACGCATTCGCTAATCATTTCACCATAAAAGCATTATATAAATTGCTACTAGGAATGAAATTAGAACAAGACGGTGAAATGCGCCCTTTCTTATTAAATCCTGGTAAATTATTACATGCAGGTCAAGAATATGATTGGAATGGATGTGTCGATGTTAAACCTGGAGACAAATTGAAAGTAACCGCAAAATGGGGCAAAGTTTGGGTAGTCGAAAAAAATATGGTTCTTTTCGCAGAATTATTAGTAGAAGTGAAAAATCAAAATAGTGAATTAGCTTGTAAACCACTAGTTACCGCAGCCGTTAGGCCAGGAGGATATTAATTGGAGGTGAATGAGAAATGGTAAAAATTTCAGATCTTAAGGTTGGAGATGTTGTAAAAAGTGAATTTGATGGAATTACGCGCGATTTATTAAAAATGTATGCTAAAGCTTCTGGAGATACAAATCCCATTCATACAAACGATGCAATAGCCGAAAAAGCTGGTTTAAAAGGGATTATAGCACATGGGCTCTTTAGTTTTGGATTTATAACAAAATTATTCGAAGATTGGCTAGAACAGGAAAAATTTGGCAAACTTATTGATATTTCAGTTGAGATGAGAGGGATGGTTCGATGTGGAGATTTGCTTGTCACTGAAGCTAAAATTACAAAAATTGAAGGGAAAAGGATATATTTTGATGTAAATCAAACAACCATTACAAATGTAGATATTAAGGATAAAGATGGAAATATTGTAAAACAATTTGAGGCTGGAGAGCGTGGCTATATCACAGAAAAAGACATTTCACAAAATCTTGTTAAAACGAAGGAAGTTAATGAGGGGATTTTAACTTATCGAGAAAGAGTTGCAACACCCGGAACCGCTATTGTTGAATTAAACGAATGATTTTTTAATTACAATATTCTTATTAATTCTTTTTTTATTTTTTTTTCTCAATTATCATCAATTTTAATAGAAGATATTTATATGTTTTTATCGAAAATATCTTTGAAATAATAATTTTTTAAAATACTAATAGTGCTAAAATCATTGACAACATTAACCTTTGATATAAAAAAAATTGAAAAATTAATTTCTAACGGCAACCATGAAAGAGCTGCGCAAGAAATCTTCGAAATAATAGAAAAATCTACTAATAAAGAATTAATCTATAAAAGTCTAAATCTTCTAAATCTAATTTGTGATAAAACCCCTTCAATTTCGTTGAAAACCATTAAGAATATTGAAAAATTTATTACCGATTCTAATTCTTGGATTAGACTAGTATCTTTAGAGATATTATATCAGATTTCTATGTTTCGACCTAATTTATTGATTGATTTAATTGATAAGATCCGAGCACGGTTATTTGATCACGATCCCTCTGTAAGAAGAATGAGTATTAAAATAATGGGAACTTTAATCTTATCTCTGCACATAGATTTGGACGAACTTCAAGACTTAATTGAAGAGTTTACAGGAAAATTAATGGATAATGATTGGAAAGTTAAATTTCAAGTTATAAAAATTATTAAAAAGCTTTTAAACCAAGATTATACAAAAATTAGAGATCTTGAACCTTTACTATCAATGGTTATAGTCAATCTGAGAGATGAAGACGACGATGTTGCAAGAGCAGCGGCAGATTTGCTAAAATTATTGGGTAATTATTTTCTCTCCAAGGAAAAAATCTTTTATATTTTGTTGAATCTTCTTTATAACGAAAAACCTAGGGTTAAAGAACTAATTATTTGGTTATTCGGAGAAATTGGTAAAGAAAAATCTTCTGAAATAATTCCAATCATCCCTAAATTAATTAATCTTCTAAAGGAACACGATTATAGAATTCATTTGAAAGTAATTGATGCTTTAGTTAGTATAGCTGAAAATAATTTTGATCAAATATTTTGTAACTTAATAGATTCTTTAGATACAAGTAATCATGAATATCGTAATAATTTAATTAATGCTTTTTATGCTCTCAGCCAAAAAAATATTTCTATCATTTTTCCTTACTTATTTGAAGAAATTGAGAGCCCTTCTGAAAATATTCGTGAAGGAACAGCCTTAGTCTTCAAAAGATTATTTGAAGAATATCATATAGAAATAGAAAATGAAATTACTAAAATCTTATACCATTTAGAATCAAAATATTGGAGAGAAAGAAAAAATACTATAATCTTATTACAAAACATTTGTTTTATCTTAAAAAATCAGGAATTAGCTGTCTGGATTTCTATTGAATTGAATAGAGCCCTACAAAACGAAGTTGATTCAGATATTAAGGAAGAAATAAGATTTACAATAAATAAAATTAAATCTACCTTTAAAGACATTGATAAAAAAATCCAAAAGACGAAAAATCAGTTAAATTTATTAAATAAAGAAATCAATGAATTTCAAAAAATTCCTGCTGAATTTAGAAAAAAGTTAAATTCCTATATAAAAGATTATAAATTTAACGATACGGAAATACGCTTGGACAAGGAATACAATAAAATTCTAAAAAAGATTAACAAATTTCATAATAAAATAAATAATTTTGAATATAAGAGGCTAGCATTTGATTTAATAGAAGAATGGGAAGAGACAAAGTTTCAAATAATCGACGAGTTAAGTATTATAAAAGGTTTTATCTCCAAGATATATGAGGATAAAAAATTAGAATTTATGTCTAATTTAAAAGTGAAAATTCAAGTACTTGTTGATAGAATCAATGTTTTAAAAGCACAATTTGAATATATTAAGGACTATAATTTTAATGATAATTTAGAAATATTGATGCGCGATTTCAGTAGAGAAGACGAGACTTTGGAAGAAAAATTCGCAAATATAACCCAAATAAGAAAAAACTTATTTAAATTGGATCTAGACATACGAGAACTATTGATTCACAATGTAGAGTTTAATGATATTTTCAAGGAACTCATAACAAAATGGGTAAAAGTTAAAATTGAAATTCAAGAATATTTAATCAATCTTGATAATCAAATTAAATTACTAAAAGAACAGATTGCTATTACCTATCCTCAAATTGAAGATTCAACAAAAGTTTCTAAAACTCTTGATGGATTAACTAATGAACTTGCTTTTCAACTCCTTCAAGGTCATATCCAATCAGTTATAGCTCAAGGTATAGAAGTTTTCAAAAAATTTAACGATAAATTTGAAAAATATAATTCAAAGCTAGAACTTTTCATCAAGAAAAAAGAATTCGACAATGTTAAGAAATTAATAGATATGAAATCCACACAAATTCAAACATTTATCTCTGAGACTGAACATCAAATTGATAATTTAATTGGAAAGGAAAAAATTTCTGAAGATAATAGAAACGTATTTAATTTATTTATCAGGCCTTACATAGACAAATGGAACGCTTCTAAAGAATTACTTATTAATAAATTAAAACATTTTAATAAAAAATATGAGGAAAAGCTCTATCTAAATCAATTCAAGCATTATTTAAAGCTAATGAATCCAATCAAACTTGATTTACTCTCATCTTATATTGGATTGGAAAAAGAACAATTAAAGGATCTAACTCTAAAATTTATTAATAAGAATAAGCTAAATGTTAAAATATTGAATAATTATCTATATTCACAAAAAATTGAATCCATTATTACTGACGACAAAAATCTTCTCTTTTTTAAAAATGTTAAAACAATTGGCAATAAAATATATTTATATTTTAAGTTAAATAATCCATCAAATTTAGATTTTAAAGATTTACAGATTTCCTTAAAAATCCCTACATATCTTAAGTTCTTGAAAAAAGAGAGCTTTCCTAAACACCTTCATATAAGTGAGTTAAAAACAGGAAATGTGTTTAAATTCAATTACGTATTAAAGATAGACAAGAATATTAACAGAAATTTGGCCGATCCGAGTGCTGATGAAATTTCAATCAATCTTTATTATAAGGGTCCGTTTGACATACCAAAAAAAACAACAAAAAAAATTAACCTTCTTCTTCCTTAGAAAAAAATCCTTTTATTTTTGAAAATTAATCTAAATATATAAGAATTTTATAGATTATTATACATGAAAAAATTAATGAATTAAAAAATTATCTTTGAGGTGTTTAATGGAAAAATATCGGTTAACAAAACAGGTAAAGATATTTGGATGATCATGTAAACTTGGAAGCAGTAGACTAAACGAACTATTGAAGAATGTTGGATTACGAAAAAATGGGGATATAGAAGATGCAGCAATTATACCGATACCTAATAGCGATATGGTTCAGATAAAAAGCCTTGATATTTTCACGCCCATTGTAGATGAACCAAAAATAATGGGAGAAATAACAGCTTGCAACGTTACTAATGATTTGTTTGCAATGAACGTTCTTGAAATCTCAGGAATGCTCGCTTTTCTCGCAATTAAAACAGATACACCTTTAGAAATTGCCGAAGGTATATTAGAAGGAATAAAATATTTCATGGAAAGAAAAATTAATTCTAAAGTAGTTGGGGGTCACACAATTTATAGTGAATGGCCTCTAATGGGTGGAGAAGCGAGTGGATTCCTTAATCAGGATAAAGTGATTAGAAAAATTGGCGCAAAGAAAGGAGATAAATTAATTCTTACAAAACCTATAGGATTACAGGCGATTTCAGCAGCATATAGACTTTTAAAAGACATGCCTGAGATGTTAGAACAATATTCCTTAAATGAGCTCAAGAATTCAATCGATCTAGCAATAGAAATGATGACTACTCCAAGTCAAGATGTAATTAAAACAATACATTCATACAAAGATTTTTCGTTTGTTCATGCAATGACAGATATTTCTGGATTTGGTCTTGCAGGCCATCTGCAAGAAATGCTTCAAAGTTCAGAATTATCTGCAATTATTGAAACTATACCATCTATAAAATTTTCTAAGGAACTCTCTGACGAGTTAGGCTACGATATTGAAGGTTGCTTGTGTGCTGAAACTGCGGGAGGTATGTTAATAGCTGTGGATCAAAATAATGTCGAAGAATTTTCTAATGCATTAAATAGTAATGGTAATACCAATTGGATTATCGGAAAAATTGATAAGATACAACCTAAGCTTGTAAAAGTTTCAGAAAAAGTCGAATATCTTGAAATTACGAAAATTTAACTCCTTATAGTATGAATCTTATGTAAAAATGTTAGACATAAGATGACTCACCTTGCGATGGTTTATGGAGGATAAAACAAAAGGAAATTATTAATTATTTATAACCAATTAATATTTTTTGATTTTACCTTTAAGTTTTTGAACAATCTCTTTTAATTCATTGAGTGCTTTATCAATTAATTCTTCTCCATTCTCAACATTAAAAGCAGTAATGGAAATCTCTACTTCAACAGAAATGCCAACTCTCGGATGAGTTTTAATCCATAACTGAGGATTTTTTTCTTCAATTTCACTAACATAAGGCGCAATTTGGCTTTCTCCAATCCCAGAAAAAATAAATCCTTTTTCTATAAACTTACCCTTTTTTTCTTTTAAAATGGGTAAAATTACAATACTAAAAATTTTCTTCATTTCTGCCGGAACTCCCGGTAAGCAATAAATGCTCGTTTTACCTTCTCTAATTTTTACACCTGGAGCAGTCCCTCTAAGATTTGGCAATGGTATTGACCCTTTAGGCAAATATGCCATTTTTTCTCTCTCTTTAGTCATTCCCTCAAGTTTTAATATGCCTTGCTTATAAGCTTGATTGTAGGCTTTTTTAATCGAATTATATGCTTGTTCGTTAAGTTCTAATTCCCGATTTAACGCTCTCCCAACTCCTTCCAGCGTCATATCGTCGAACGTCGGACCTAATCCTCCTGAGGTTATAATAATATCAGGTTCACGCTTTAAAATATCTCGAAGAGCACTTGAAATTTTTTTTAACTCATCGCCAATTATAGTTATCCTTAAAAGTTTATGTCCAAATTTTGTTATTCTCTTTGCCATCCAATTAGAATTAGTATCTTGAGTCTTTCCGATAAGTATTTCATTTCCTATTATTAAAAGTTCAACATTCATATTCCCTTTAAAAGAAATTGTATTATAATTTCGATAATTAATAATTTCATTTTATCTTATCTTTATTAAGACACAGTGATTTAAACCATGACAATTCAAATAGATGATGCTGGAACTGGGGATCTTATTGGTGATGCTTTTATCGGTTTATTGAGAAAGGAAACAAGCAAAATTATTTTTAGAACCCTTCCAGTGGAATTATTTCAAGAAGAGAATTGGAAAAATAAAATGCCATTTAAAATCGTTGTAGATTTAGTTAAAGACGGTATGCGAGAATTAAAATTTAATAGAGATTCTGAAAAAATTGAAATTTGCCAAGGAAACATTTTTGAACAAGTAAGGACCTTTTTTGACGAAACTGGGATAAATTATGAAGCAGTAACTATAGAAGGAAAACTTCAAGATGCCGTTGAAAGTAAATTAGTAAATCATCTTCGTGATTTAGGAGTTAAGTCAAAAAATTTAACGAAAAAGTCTGGAGCAAGACGTTATTTTGTACTTTTTAATTGGCTTTGTCGAGATTTTTATAATAGAGAAAAATACGTAAAAACAGGTTTCAAAAAATGGAATTCAATATGGAGAGAAAAAGCAATTAGAAGATACAATAAATTTAAACAATCAAAATCTTACAAAAAGTCAAAATATATCAAAAATTATAAAAATAAATAAACTAGTTTAATTCTGTTCCACAATAAGAACAAATTTTTGTATTTCGTGCTAACTTTGCTCCACATGCAAAACAAATTATATGATCTCCACTAATTTCTGCGCTCTCATCTTTTTTTTCTTGATTTTCATGATTGTTAGGAGAACTCGTATCTATCTTTTCGCTAAGCTCTTTCATTCTATTAACGTAATTTGGATCGTGTGGGGTTATTATTTCAAAGTCTTTTGGGGCTGAGATTTCCAAAATCCCTTTTGCTTTACTATCAAATTTCAATTTTTCCACCCAATTATCGTTATCTAACCCTTTTGATTCAACTTTTTCGGAATTTTTTATTGATTGGTTAATTTTTTCAGTGTCATCTAAAATTAATGGTTCAGCTTTTTCGATTTCTAAGGGTTTTTGTTCAATGGATATCTCTTCTTTATGTTTTATCTCTTCAATTATGATTTCTTCCTTTCTGGGTGATTTTAACTCCTTAATATGATCAACAATTTGTTGTGTCTTAGTTATAAGCATATTTCTATAAGAAAAATCCAATCCCGCGGTTTTTGAAGCGGCAATAGTCATCTCCGATATTTCAATCCATAATTGGACAGCATTTTTCATATTATTTTGTTTTTCGTAACTTCTTGCTTTAGCAACTTTAATGCTAAGTTCTTGATTAAATTTAGAAATGTCCATAGATATCTTTAAATTTTTTCTCTTAAAATATGATTAACAAATCAACTTAATATATTAATTGCTAACTTTCTCAAATAAAAGGTAATTTAAAATTTTAATGTAGTCCAATTTATATAAAATTAAAATCAATGAATACTATTAGTTAAATAAAAATAAAGCATATTATAATTTATTTTAAATTAGTTCCTTATGTCTATTGTAAGACCATTTTCTTCAAGCGAGATAAGTAGTTTAAGAGAAATTTTTGAAAAAAATGGATTTAAGATAAATGGGCATATAGAAAACTACTTTCGATATAGTATTTCTACGAGAGATAAGATTCTAATTATTACATTAAAATTTCCCATAGAATTACCTTTAAGAATGAATGTTCCTTTTGAAGTAGCTTGTTTTCGAATCTCCATAGTATTGAAATTATGGAACCTCACGCAGAAAACTTACAAAATTCTCATTTACTTATTGAAAATGTTGCGCAATTTAGCACTTCAAGTTTCTATGGAACATCATTTTCCAGTCGAGGGATTCAAGAAAAAGATTGTTAATCTATTAAATATTATTATGCCCGATCTCATAAAAAATGAAAATGAAAAAGCGTGGTTAACTCGTATTAGAATCTCATTATTAAATAAAAGGCATAAGTTCGAAGAATTTGAAAACAAGAGTATAAACAACTTAGTCGAAACTTTGAATAAAGTTGGGCTAGAACCTACTTTTGAGCAGCCATGGGAAATTAAAAAAGGAATTCCAAAAATTAGAACATCAGAAACATTGCTTTTTTCTAACGAAGAAGAGCAAGAGTTTTTCATTTTAGAAAAAGGATATTTCACTTATTTTAAAGATCTAGAATATAACAAAATTTACCTAAGATCTTTATTTGAGTCGTATACTCCCTATATTTTAAGTGATTTATATAGAGATCTTCCCGACTTTAAAATGGATACATATCTCGAAAATTGGATCAAATTTGCTCGATTACTTTTAAATTCAATGATAGAAATCATAGATGCAGGAGAGATAAATAAGAGCGAATTTCTAAATTTTCGTGCAGAGAAGGAATTGGAAACAGAAGATTTCGAATTAGAAGAAAATAATTTTTCATTTTCAGCACTACATTATGAAAGTCGTATTTCAAAAGATTTATATCCTCTGCATAACGATTTATTCGATAGTCCTCCTTCAAATTTTGAAGTTATTGAATCTATTCAAAATTATACTAAAGCAGAGGAGCTTATTAAAAATTTTAAATTCAAAGAAGCTTCTGAAATTTTAGACGAGTCCTTGAAAATTTTTAATAAGTATAAACATAAGAAAGCTGTTGTTTCAATTTTATTATATCTCAGAAAAATTGCTTCTCTTTTAAATCAAAAAAAAATTACTTTAAATTATTTACAAAATGCTTTGAAAGTTGCGAAATCTGGAGAAGTTCCCAAAGAATATATCTTAAGAATCCACTATCAGTTAGGGAAAACTTATTTTAAACTTAAAGATCACCATAATTCGCTAAATCATTTTAAGACAATTATTACTTCCTTAGAAAACGAAAAAGATTCTATAAAGAAAGTTGAATATTTAGGAATGTCATCGCTCTACATTGGATTAATCTATCTAGAGCAAAAGAAAATCTCTAAATCGAAAACCCATTTAAAGAAAGCATTTTATAGTAAATCTGAAAAAGTTAAATTGAAGTATCATTTACTCTATGCGAAATATTTCAAGAATAAAGGAAATCTCTCTAAAGCTCATAAATTGTTAAAGATAGCATTTTCTGAAGTAAATGTAATTGAAGAAAAACATGTAAATCTCCTTATTGATTTAATGTTAGAATTGGCAGAGTTCAGCATTCATTATCGCAAAGATACGAAAAAAGCGTCACATTACCTTAACGCAATTAAGAGCGCTCTATCTCAAGAGAAAATTTCAGGATTTCAAAGAGCTTTACGATGGAATTTATTAATGTCAGATTTTTATAAGATAATTAAGGATGATGAAAATTCTGCTCATCATCTAAGACAAAGTAAAACTATAAAAAATCAATTAAGAGTAATCGGAGTAATAGAACTTGATTAGATAAATTAATAAATTCTTATCTTTTAAATTGGCTTCTCTTTGCTCCCAAAGAATCAGTTTGCCCACCATACGTGCCCTGAATTATCCTTTTATTGTAAATTTCTCGGAAACGGACTCTGGGGGATTTTTTTTTTTTAGCATTAACTCCTGTTCTATCTACTTTAGGTGTCTGCATTTTGACCTTTCCGGCCTTAGTTAATGAACCGTGCGAACCAGGCATTATTAGCACAAATTTATTTTTATATAATTCTTTCAATTAAGAATCTGTTTTCTAATAAATTTTAATATTTTTAAACTCTTAAATCTTTTTTTCCAATTTCTTTAAATATGTATTGGTTAAATTAGATATTATCTTTAATAAGAAATTAATGATATTGAATTTATTATGGATTAAACTCAAATATTATGTTAGATTAAATCAAAATATATTAATCTTCATTCATTAATATTTAATTGCCAAAATTAAGGGAACTTGGCGAAGTTTGGTATCGCGGCAGGCTCCAGATCCCTTAGGCAAGCAAATGCGAGCAGATACCTGTTGGTCGGGGGTTCAAATCCCTCAGTTCCCATTTTTATACAGAATCTAAAAATAGAAGATTTTATTTTAATATAACAAGATTAGGCTATAAAAGATTTTTAAGCATCTAGAGATTATTATGAAATATGCCACATGAAAGAGGTGCGGGATCGGAGCACCCTAAAGTCCACTTATATCATTTAATCTCGATAGCTTTATTTATCCCAGTATTCATTTTGGATGCATTTATCTTCAATATTTCAACCTTTCTTCAAGGATATATTCATATATTTATCAGGATAATTCTGTTCATATTTTTTTTAACATTGGCAATAATATTTTTCATGTTATCTCATAGAGCAGTATTTCCTGAAGAATCTAAAGAAAAAAAATTAATTAAAACAGGAATTTATGCTCATATTCGTCATCCTATGTACATTGGCACGCCATTGATCTTTATTGCGTTTATATTATTAGCAATATCGCTTATTTCAATAATTCCATTAGTTATTAATATAATCTTATTTAACACAGTTATGATATTTGAAGAGAAAGATCTTGAAAGAATTTTTGGCCAAGAGTATTTAGAATATAAAAAAAGAGTACATCGTTGGTTTCCTCGATTAACTCCCGCAAAATTTGACGATTCTAACATACAATCTAAAGATTAAATTTATCTAATGAGAGAACTAATAATTAGTAAAAAAAAAGAGATTTTTTTAACATGTTTCGAATTGAAATCATAGGGGAAAATTGTTTATATATAAAAACCCTAGGGACCTTTCCTAAATCTGTAGCTAAGCGATTCGTAAAAGAATTTGAAGAAAAAACTAAAGATTATAAAAGTCTATGCGCAATCGTAGATAATCTTGATGCAATATTATTAGACTTAAGATCTTTTAATCTGATTTTAGATTTATTAAAAAAGAATAATCAAAAATTAGGAAGAGCCGCGTATGTTATTTCAGAATATAATCTTCCTTTAGACAAAGAAATTCAAATCTTATTGGAAAGAGCTTCTTCACCAAATCGAAAATTAGTCCATAGTCTTGACGAAGCTAAAAAATGGGTTGGGCTTGAAGATATTATCATTCAAAAGAAATAATTTGCTTGGATATTATAATTTCATTTTAAATTTAATCTTTTTTTGGCTAACTTAATAGCTTTAGGATTATTATCAATACCAATCCACTTTCTTTTAAGCTTTTTTGCGACTACTAGTGTTGTCCCAGTTCCACAAAAAAAATCTGCTATAATATCTCCTTCATTTGACGAAGCTAAAATTATGCGTTCGATTAATTCTTCTGGCTTTTGAGTAGGATACCCCAAATATTCTTTTGACCTTGTTCTTGTTTGGTAAGAATATATATCGTTCCATACATCTCCTACTAAAGTTCCAGGTTTTTCATCTAAATATTGTTTTCCACCTCGCCTTTTTCTGTAGAGTCGACCATTAACGTCTGTATATCTAAACATCTTTTTGATGTAATCCACTCTATATGGAAGATAAAGCTTATTGAATGTGAAATCATCTGATTTTGTATAATATAAGATAGTATCATGTTGTCTGACCCACCCCTTAACTTGACTTTTAAATCCAGAAACACTCCCTACATTCCAGATAATTTCCCTACGAAAGTTATTCCTTCCGAATATTTTATCGCATAAGGGTTTTAAATCAAACACAGCATTTGCATCGCAATGACAATAAAAACTCCCAGAATGTTTAAGAACCCTATGCATTTCTTTAATTCTTAAAAACATAAAATCCAAAAAATTGTCTAAAGAAGACCATAAATCTGAAAATTCTTTATAATCTACTCCGCTATAGAAGGGAGGATCGATATAAATTAAATCAATAAATTCCGAATTTAGTTTATGTAGAAACTCTAAATTTTCTGATAAATAAATATTATTTAATTTCCCTTCCATAGTATTTTTAAATAAAACTAGTAATTTTTAGATTACTAAAATTTAATTTTCCCTCTGTTATTATTCCGTCTAAAAATCAGAAATTTCATTATCACACTGTATTTAATTTTCGAGAATCCTAAATAAACTATAAGGAGCTCCTATTTAAAATCATAAACGTAATACTCAAAGGTCCAAATTAAAGATGGAATTGTTCCAAGTATTTCGGGACAATCAAAAGAATTTATTTTGCCAATTTAAAAAGAGTGAAGAAGAAAAACTAAAAATTCTTCCAGAAACGGTAAAACGCGTGAATATTCGATTTGAAATTAATAGACGAGATGCTTGCCTTAAAAATCCTCCATCTTTAATTTCTATTAAAAATTTCTATTTCTTCAAAGATTTTATAATCTTTACCATTGATCTAAATGAAATATTTGATCTTGACGGATTAATAATAAAAATATTGCATTTAACAGTTTTTTTACAATCAAATAAAAGAATAGAAATATCAGTAGATAGAAAATTTGAATTGTCTGAGATTTGTCTTGACAAAGATTTCAATTTGGAAAATGGTAACGAAAATTTCTTTACGCAGGAAAGGATTTATCGTGAGCGTAAAACAGATTATAAAAAAAATAAACAAAAAGATACTTTTATTTATGAAAAGAACCAATTGAAGAAAATTTCCCAAAACAATATTATAATGGCGACAATTCGTGAAAATAACAAAAGATTGAAAAATATAGAAAACCAATTAGAAACAGTCAATACAACATTAAAAAATATATCATTTAATAATTTTAATTATGTCTCTCAAGATCCACCAAGGAGAGGTGCACCCCAGAGAGGAATCGAGAGAATAAAGAAAGTAAATGGGCCAATATCAAACTTAGCTCTAAAACCTCCTGGATACTTGTATTTTTTACCCGAATTAAAAACTCTGGTGAATAACAGCGAAAGATTTAAAAATTTCTTAAAACCGATGAGTAAGGAAGAATTAAGTGCGATTACTCTCGATGATGATGAATTAAATGAAAAACAAATAGATCTTTTTAATCGCCAAAAAGAGAGTACAAAAGTCAAGCAAACAAAACAAATTAAGTTGAAAAACTTAAAAATACCGAAATAATTGACTATAAAATCAGATTCGTTAGTAAATTTAAATAAAAAGCAATTATTTTTAATTATTATTTATGGAGAAAAAGCGATTAAATCAAGAATTCTTGGACGAATTCAAAAATTATGATTTTTCAAAAATAATTGAAAATAAAATTTACTTAGTAGGCTCAATAACTAAGGCGAAAGATTATTTTATTAAAATTGAATCAATCTTGCAAATTATTTATAAGAAATTAGTTTCAATTTGTTCAGTTGATGGCCTTTTGAATAAAAATTTATTTTCTTCAGATGAGTGGGATAAATTGCAAGAAATTGCCATTAGAAAATTGAATGAACAGGAAGCAATTTTGGTTTTAGATGTGGAAAATTACATAGGGGATCAAACAAGAGAAGAAATTGAATATTTTGAAACCCAATTAAAGCGACCAATTTATTATTTATCAAATTTAGAAATATTAAGTAGAGGGCGTTAAAAAATTCTATTAAATTATTTTATTGGAACAGCGGGAAGCGGAAAATCTACGCTTACTGGAGAATTAAAAGATTACATAATTAACCGAGATCCAGAAGTATCTGCTATAACGCTGAATTTAGATCCAGGTGTCAAGATTATTCCCTATGCTCCAGATATAGATATTAGAGATTTTATTGTACTCGACGAGGTTATGGAAGAATATGGATTAGGTCCTAATGGTGCGATGATACTGGCCTCAGATTTAATGGTTAATTATTTAGACGACTTAAAGGATGAGATCGACGAGTTTAATTCTGATTGGGTTTTAGTTGATACTGCCGGTCAATTGGAACTCTTTGCCTTCAGAGAAACGGGGCCATTAATAGCAAGTTCTTTAGGATTTGGTGATATACAACGGTCTGTATCTTTCCTTTTCGATTCAAATTTTGTTCTTAGACCAAACGGTTTTATATCAACATTATTATTAGCAGCCTCGGTTCAATTTCGGTTTAGAAAAATTCCCCTAATTAATATTCTTTCCAAGGTAGACTTATTAGATGATGACCAAATAGACATGATCGTTAATTGGAGCCAAGATTTTCAAGCTCTGGAAGATTCTACAAGTGAGAGAGAAAAAGGGTTAATAAGAGAATTATCAATGGATTTATCTGAGGTGTTTATTCAAATGGGATCAACTGCGGAATTAATTTCCTGTACTAATAGAGAAGAAAATGGTCTTGATCTATTATTTGGAAGTTTACAAAGAGTTTTTGATTCTGATAAATCGAGGTTTTATTAATTTTTCTTAAGATTTAAGTAAATTAGATTAATTTCATTAATTAAATTGAAACTTAAAAAGATTCATAGCGTAAATAAGAATGAAAATTATTGGTCCTATTGCTGGAATTGGCTCTAGATTACGTCCCTTCACTTTAAGCAAGCCAAAAGCTTTTATTAGAGTTGCCGGAAAAACGGTTCTTGACCATATTCTTACTAAATTTACAAATACTTTTGAACCTGATACCGAATTAATTCTTATTGTTGGATATAAAAAACGGCAGATAATAAATTATATCTCTAAAAATTATAGCGATAAATTTAAACTTACTTTTATCGAACAAATCCCTCGAGGCTACACTGATAATGTGCCATATTATTGGGGATTAGGGGAAGCTGTATATTTAGCTCATAAAAGATTTGAAGATAAAGAATCCACTAATTCTGAAGAAAATAAAAGAGAAGGAGCGCTTATTTTTCTAGGAGATATGATTTTACTTGATGAGTATTCGTATGTAATGATGAGATATTATGAATCTGATGTAGATGGAATAATAACAGTCATGAAAGTTCCTAAGGAAGACGCAAGTTCCTATGGTGTTGTTGTCATAGATGAAAATAATATTATTACGAAAATGGTTGAAAAGCCACCAACGTTCATTTCAGATTTAGCAATCGCAGGTATATACGCTTTTTCAAATTCAGCAGCTAAAGCTCTTTTTATAAATATTAAAAAATATTTGGATCAGAGAACGGAACAGTCAAAAGAAATTTATATGACGGAAAGTATGCAGGATTTAGTTGATCAGGGTTTTAAAATTGCAGCGGTAGAGTTAAAAAGGGGGATACTCGATTTTGGAAGGCCTTCAGAAGTGTTAAATGGTAATCGATTTCTTTTAGAACATCAATCCATTAAAAAAGAAGAATTAGAGACTTCAAATATCTCTGTGGAGAAAAGTTTTATAAAAAATCCAAATTATATTGGAAGGAATACTAAAATCATAAATTCTATTATAGGCCCATACGTTTCAATAGGAAAGAATTGTATTATTAAAAATTCAATCTTAGAAAGCTGTGTAATCGAAAAAAGTAATACGCTTACAAATATAATAACTAAAAATTCTATCATTGGTAGTAATGTAAAAGTTGAGAATATAAGTAAAGATAATTTAATTATTGGTGATAAGAG
>JBHLQY010000054.1:0-7996 GCA_048883105.1 Candidatus Thorarchaeota archaeon
AGAATTGAAAAGTTATAAAGAAAACGCTGTTTTTTACCATTTTATTAATTTTCAAAAATTCATTCAAATTTTATTCTATTTTTTTTATGCATTTTTTATTAATGGAAATTTTAGATAACTATTATCGATAATCTTAATAATATTGATTCACATTCTCTATCACATATAAAATAGATTTAAAAAGATTATTAAGAAGAATTTTATTAAAAATTATTATTTTTTTTTCGTTCGTTTTCTTCAAGAATTAGCATTATTAGAATGGTACTTAAAAAGCTATAATCAAATTTTTTAAATGCTTGACCATTACTAATGCGTATATGATATTCACTAAATTTCAAGAATTGATTGGGACTAAGTATCCAATAATTCAAGCAGGTATGGGACCATATAGTACAACTGACCTCTGCATTGCGGTAGCTAAAGAAGGAGGATTAGGATTGATCTCAACCATTGGAATGGGCACAGGTCTAAGTTTGGCTACACCTGAAGCTGCAGAAAAGATTTTTGGGAAAGGAAGACCTAAAGAAATTGTAAAAAATGTCATACAAGATGTTTACGATAAATTAAAAGATTATCCGGACGCTAAATTTGGCGTTAATGTACCTGTTGCGGCAGATTTTGATTATGTCGCAAAACGCTTAATTCAAGGAATTATTGAAATTTTAAATAATAAACCAGAAATCAAAAAAAAATTAGTAGTTTTAGTAACCTCAGCAGGAGACCCCTTACCTTGGGCAGTTAACGCTAAGAATAAAGGTGCTAAAAAGGAAAGAATCCCCGTTAAAGAAGAAATACCTGACATAATTTGGTGCCATGTCTGCCCTAGTGTGCGAACGGCAAAACGTGCCGAAAAAGCCAACGTCGATATCGTCATTGCCTCAGGCAGAGAAGGCGGAGCCCATTGTGCGTGGAGAGATGTTTCATCAATGGTATTATTACCTGAAGTCGTGAAAAATGTTAATAAACCAGTTGTTGGAGCTGGAGGTTTTTCAGATGGAGCTTCTTTAGCAGCAGCGTTAGCTTTAGGTGCAATAGGAGTTCAGATGGGAACTCGTTTTATTGCTACTAAGGAAGCGGATTTTCAGCAAATGTGGAAAGAAGCAATCGTTAAGCGAGCTGAAACGGATACGCTTGTTGCAAGAGGATTCTTTGGTCCTATGAGATTTCTTAGGAATCAAATGTCTTTAAAAGTAGTGGATCAAACAATTTCAGGTGCTTCCGACCTGTTTCGCGGAATTCCATGTCCATCAAACGACTCTATAATGAATATTGAACTGGAGGGGCTGAAAAAGCTTTACGATGAAATCGAAGAAGAGTCTATAATACTGGGCGGTTCGGTAACAGGTCGCATTCATTCGATTCCAACGGTGAAAGAATTGCTCGAAAGTTTAATAACTGAAGCTGAAAAAATTATCTCAGAATTACCTTCTTACATTAGAAAAGAAAAATTAATAGAGATTTAGAGTTATATATCTTGAAAAAAGTTAAAAAAAATTAAATCGAAAAAAAATTATCGCTTTAAATTCGCAGAAACCCAATCGTAATAACCCTTATCTTCCATTACTTTTGGAATTTCGGCAAAGAATTGAGCTGTTATGTCTTTCAAATGTTTAGCTGCAACTGGATGAAACATCATTGCGAGATCTAATCCTACCAAAGTCAATGTAAGAGCATTAATTACTTCCCATATTGGTCCTCTATATTGTCTTAAACCCCATTCAGGCGCTTGCTTTTCGCTCATCCACGCTTCACGAGCACCCCAAGCGTTAGTAGTACCACCACTGATCGGATAAGCTAAATCTTTTTCACCTAAAAGTCCTGCAATACGCATTCTTTGGTAAATGCTAAAAGAATACTCCATCCCGTAGCCTAAAGTAGCGCAGGTGGGGTCCATCACTATTCTATTGCGTGGTAATCCTAATTCTATTGCGTCTTTATTCATTTTTATCTGATTATTGAGGTCTAAACTTGTCCATAAAAGACAATTATGATCGTGTTTCACGGCAAGCGGAATAACATCCTCCCATGTTGCCTTATCTGCAGCTGAGAGCATTAATACTTCGCTTTCTGTTGCTGCTGCGGCTGCTTTAAACAGCTCAACATCTTTCTCTTTATTTCCCGAACATCCTATTATTACGGGAACGTCAACAGCTTGAAGAATTTCTTCTAAAAACTTTACAGACTGCGAAACAGGTGCGTCGCCCATACCTGGGTCGATTTCTAACGAATGAAATGTAATCGACTCAGCACCAAACTTATTAACAGCAAATTTTGCCCATTCAGCTGGATCTCCTAAGACTTCTCCATATTCTTGTTTAATTGGTTTTGGAAGCATCATTTTTGCACCCATATCAAACACATCGTATGTTACTAGAGGTGGATTAGGATTTCTTTTTTCAAGTCCTAAGAAATTATAAAATGGAGGTACTTTTTCACCACCTATGGTGCAAGTTTTCCCGTTCGATCGGATGAATTGGATTGTTTCAATTTCTCCAGGGAATTCTATATCGAATGAAAATTTAGTTGGCGTCCATTCGGCTTTTCCGAGTGCTGGAATTCCAACGGCTTGAGCTGCTGTAGCTACTAAACTTGGCAGTACTTGGAATTCTAGATATTCAGCCATTAAATCTACATCAACAAGTTCTAATTCATCGGTATCTTTCATCAATTTAGCTAATTTTTTACTAATTTCATCGAAAGGAATTTTACATCACGTTATATTTCGTTTTTTAGTATTTTGATCGATAAAAATATAAAATTAATTATTGAAATTAACAATAATTTAAATACATAGTGAGACGAAATTCGTCATTTTATTTCGAAACTGTTAGAGAATTTAAGAGAAAATTTTATAAATCTGTTCACCAATCGAAGAAATCCTTCTAATTTTAATTTTTAGCCTTTTTTTAGAATTTTATTTCTAGCAAAATTCACTAAGCCATCGGCGGATATTATTTCTTGTATAAAGGAGGGCATTTTTTTAATTTTAAACTCATTATTAGTTGTTATATTTTTTATTATTCCTTTTTCAGAATGAACATCTAATTCATCCCCAGTATTTATTTCATCAACATTAGCAAATTCGATTATAGGTAAACCTATGTTTATTGCGTTTCTAAAAAATATTCTTGCATAATATGATGCTATAATGCATTTAATACCTGTGCCCTTTATGGCAATCGGTGCTTGTTCTCTACTTGAACCACATCCAAAATTAGCTCCAGCAACTAATATTGTTGCGCCCGTTTCTTTTATTTTTTGATTAAATTCGGGATCTAAATCTTCCATACAATGCTCAGCTAAGTAATCAGGATCGGATTTAATTAAATATCTTGCTGGAATAATTAAATCTGTGTTGATGTTTTTTTTATCGTACTTTATTACTTTTCCTCTCAAATTTTTTCACGATTGATATTATTGTAGATAATCAGGTGCTGTGATATAACCTTTAATTGCGGAGGCTGCTGCGACAGCTGGACTTGATAGATAGACTTCGCTTTCTACGTGACCCATTCTTCCAATAAAATTACGGTTAGTAGTGGAAATTGCTCTCTCACCTGCAGCAAGTATACCCATATGACCACCTAAACATGGTCCGCAAGTGGGAGGTGATACGATGGTCCCCGCATCTAGAAAGATTTCTATCAATCCTTCATTTAGAGCATCTAGATAAATATTTTGAGTACCAGGAATAACAATACATCTGACATGCGATTTTATTTTTTGATTTTTAAGAATCTTTGCGGCAATTCTTAAATCTTCTAAACGACCATTTGTACAAGAGCCGATTACGACTTGATCGATTTCGACTTTCATAGCATCGACTTCAGAAATTGGCTTAGAATTCTCCGGTAGGTGAGGAAATGCCACTTGAGGTTCAATAATATTACATTCGAACTCTATTACGTCAAAGTATTCGGCATCTTTGTCGCTTTCATATATTTTATAATTTGTATTTCCTATATTTTCTAAATAGGATACCGTGACTTTATCTGGGGTAATTATTCCGTTCTTTCCGCCTGCTTCTATTGCCATATTACAGATTGTAAATCGATTAGACATAGATAAATTTTCAATAATTTCTCCTGTAAATTCCATGGCTTTATACATAGCACCATCTACTCCGATTTGACCAATTGTGTATAAAATCAAATCTTTTCCCGAAACCCACTCGTTTAATTTGCCAACATAGATGAATTTAATCGATTCTGGGACTTTAAACCAGCACTGTCCTAAAGCCATTGCCACGCCTAGGTCTGTTGATCCTACACCTGTAGAAAAAGCACCAAGAGCGCCGTAAGTACATGTATGAGAGTCAGCTCCAATAAAAATATCTCCAGGAGAAACTAATCCTTGTTCTGGAATAAGGCAATGTTCAATTCCAACCCGTCCAATTTCGAAATAGTTGATAATTTTATTTTTATGAGCAAAATCTCTGAGTATTTTACATTGTTCAGCTGAAGCTACGTCCTTATTAGGCGTAAAATGATCAGGAGTCAAAATTACACTTTTTTTATCAAATACACTTGTTCCAGTTCCTTCAACAATTTTCTTAAATACTTGAATAGCAATTGGTGCGGTGATATCATTTGCAAGGCATTTATCAATATTAGCTAAAATAAAATCTCCTGCAGAGACATTATCATCGCAATGGTCTCTTAAAATCTTTTCAGTTATAGTAAATCCCATAACATTGTAGCCTATTTAAAATTTGTCAAGATACTCAAATATTTAAATTTGAAAATAAATCATATTATAAATTTTTATTCGTTTCTAATAATATCGTCAAAAAAATTAATCGAAGAATTTTTAAAAATTTTAGTAAAAAAAATGCCATCTATAGCACATTTAGTTTTAGGTGGAGTAATAGCATTATGCTTTTATTATATAAGTAATGGAAAATTTACAAAAACTCATGCGTTCATCTTTTTTTTATGTAATTATTTAGGACCAGATGTTGGATGGGTCTTGGGTATCGGGCGGTTTACTCATTCTTTATTATTTTGGCCTTTATTTGCTGTAATTTTAGCATATTTATATCATTATTTCACCAGATTTACGATCAGGATTGATAGCATTAAAAACGTAGAGATCATAGATTTAGAAGGATATAAATTACATTATTTTAACACATATTTATTGGTTTTAGCAGCAGGTATTTTACACCTTTACTTAGACGGAATAATGAATAAAGAGGGTGAATTTCGAATAATCCCTCAACTCCCTTTAAATTACGAAGGATTATATTGGACTTTAAATGACTTTTTTATCTTCGGAGAAGAAGGAGTTCTTCAAATTCATTTTCTTATCTCAATACTTATAGGAGTAACATTAATTTTTGGATTTGTATTCATATTTGTCTGGTTTTTAAAGAAAAATTCAAAAAAGAACGCTATAATTGTTTGTATTTATATTGTTGCATTTGTAATTTTCTTTTATTTAGCCGGATCTATAATTACAACGTTCCATCCTGATGGAGGTGCCATTATTTATATTAGTATTTTTTGGGCATTACCGTTAATTTTTTGTGTTCTTTCCACAAGAGAGTTTAAATTTATAAAAAGAGATGAAAAAGGTTTAATAAAACGCAAAAAATATGCTGATAAAAGACTTGGAAAATTGTTTTTTATAATTACGTGGTTGTTTATAATAGGATTATTACTAATGATAGCATCAATATTAGGTTTTATGCATAACGATGCTATATTGAAGCATGTTTTTTCTAATTATAGAGATAGAATCTCTCCGTATTTTAGTCAGAGCGAATTCTTAATATTACTTTTAACGATTGAAACGATTAATTTAGTAATGTCGTTGATTAATTTTTTTTGTGTTATTGGACTATTATTTAAGAATAAACATGTATGGAAATTTGCTGTTTATTACAACCTTATATTATCATGGACTATAATTGGTCTAACAATTGCATGTGCCTTAAATGAAAAATCTGTGAAAAAAATAATTAAATTTTAATTTTATTTTATTTTTCGTAATTTTTTTCAGTTATCTCCTATTAATCTTATTATTAATGATCCTTTAGGCTGATTATTTGATGGACAATCTGATATTAGAAAATCTAGAGTTTGAGAAATATCATGGTTTAGGAAATGACTATATTATAATTAACGATATTCAATGGAAAATTCCCGATGAAAAAAAGGCAGGGTTAGCTAAAAAATTATGTAAAATGCATTTCTCTATAGGAGCAGACGGTTTAATTTTCGTGGTCAATTCAAATAACGCAGATATTAGAATGCGTATTTTCAACGCCGATGGTTCGGAAGCGGAAATGTGTGGAAATGGGATTAGATGCTTTTCTAAATATGTATACGAAAATAATATAATAAATAAAGACGAAATAGAAATCGAAACCCTAAAGGGAATAATGGTTGCGAAACTTAAAGTTGTTGATAATAAAGTTAAAAGCGTTAAAATTGACATGGGAGCACCTATATTAGAGTGTGAAAAAATCCCTGTAATTTCAATTAAAAATGAGAGTAGTTGTTTAAGCGAACCACTTGAGATATTAGATAGAAAATTTACTTTTTCAGCTGTTTCAATGGGAAATCCACACGCCGTTATTTTTATTGACGAACAATTAAATAATGACGACCTGGAAAAATATGGTGGTGCCATTGAACCACATGACCTTTTTCCAAATAAAACAAATGTAGAATTTGTTAAAGTTTTGTCTGAAACTGAGGGTATTTTAAGAGTTTACGAGAGGGGAATAGGTATAACTACCTCTTGCGGTACAGGAACATGTGCGGCGGTAGTGGCTGGAACTAAACTAGGAAAATTTAGAAAAAATACACCCATTATTATACATAATGATGGGGGAGACTTGATAATATCTTATTTAGTCGGTGAAACGGTTCTGATGGAAGGTCCGGTTCAAAGAGTTTTTAAAGGTGTAATTGAATATTTAAAAGTATAACAAATTAAATAAGTTATTTAGAAATAATTAAATTGCTGAATTTATTACCTATTATGATGGATTACGAAGAATGGCTAAAATCTAAAGACTTAGAATATCGTGAAGGAATTCTATATATGGCAGATGTCAATATTGTAGAGATAGCTAAAAAATATGGCACACCACTTTATGTTATTAACGAGGATTTGATTAGAAAACGATATAAAACATTGAAGAAAGTTCTCAACTCAGTTTATAAAAACAACCAAATTCATTTTGCGATGAAAGCCAATTCAAGTTTATCTATTCTGAAGATACTTAAATCCGAAGGCGCTTATTTTGATTGTACTTCCACAGGAGAAATTTATACATGTTTAAAAGCAGGAATATCGTCTGAAAAAATAATATATACAGGAAACATGTTTACTAACGAGGATTTTAAATTCGCTGTAGAGAATGAAATCTTGGTCAATTTAGATAGTATCAGCCAAATAAAGAGACTTGCGAAGGTATACGATGATTTAAGAAAAGAAAAAAACTTAATTTCTTTTAGAATAAATCCAGAATTTGGAGCCGGACACCATTCACATGCGATAACGGCAGGAAAAGAAATAAAATTTGGTATTTTAGACAATCAAGTAATGGAGGCATATTCAAAAGCTAAAGAATATGGTTTTAAAAAATTTGGTACACATATTCATGTAGGTTCTGGTATTCTCGATCCTAATGATTTTGATAAAGCAAGTGAAAAATATTTAGCGATCATCACGAAATTAGCAGATACACTTGATATTCAGTTTGATTTTGTGGATTTTGGAGGAGGACTAGGCATTCCATATCGTCCAGAAGAGAATCCTTTGGATTTAGAAGTATACAAGGAAGTTATTATAAAAAAGTTTAAGGAATTAATTGAAAAAGGAGATATGAATCAAGTAAATTTTAAAATTGAACCAGGTCGTTTTCTGACAGCTGAAGCGAGTATAATTTTAACACAAATTAATACCATTAAAGACAATGGATATAAATTATTTGCAGGAGTGGATGCTGGATTTAATACTTTAATGAGACCTACACTTTATA
>JBHLQY010000054.1:8096-17179 GCA_048883105.1 Candidatus Thorarchaeota archaeon
TAGCACCAACTAACCTTTTATTAGGTCCTAAGTTGCGACCAAATTTTGCTATATCGTTAAATTCACTTCCGATTGTATCACCTATAATTTTTCCAATGGTTAATGCTGTCCCGGAAGGCGAGTCTCGCTTTCTATGGTGATGGGCCTCGATTATTTCTATGTCCCAATCTTCTAAATAACTTGTCAAAATAGACACCATTTTGAAAAAAATATTTACGCCTGTAGCCATATTTGATGAAATTACAGCCGGCGCCTTGTATTCTTTCACTAATTTCTCAAATTCTTCAAAAAATTTTTCAGAAAGTCCAGTAGTTCCAATTACACAACGGATTCCATTCTTAACACAGATCTTACAATTATTCTCTGTTGCTTTTGCGATTGAGAAATCTACAGCAACATCTGGATTTCTATTAACTATAATCTCTTGAAGATTTTCAACATTGCTAATTATTATTTTATTAGGATCTTTAGTGCCAGCTATATTGCTTAACATATCACCAATATTACTTACATCGCAAGCAGCAACAACTTCGATCTCATTATCTTCTAAAGCTAACTTGCTAATTAATCTACCCATTGAGCCAGTTGCGCCTAAAATTAGTAATTTAATCAAATAAAACACCACTTTTTAAATTAAATTCAATTGTTTTAAAACAGTTTTAATTTTTTCACAATTCGCATCTAATGGGGGTGTAAGAGGTAATCTCATCCTTTTATTCATTATACCCATTATTTCAGCGGCATATTTCACAGGGCCGGGATTAGTCTCAATGAATAACACTTTAAATAGGTTGTATAATTCAAGTTGCATTTTCCTAGCTTTTTCCCAATCACCAGCATTCATTGTTTTTGTGAATTCAAATATTTTAGCAGGGATTATATTTGATGCTACGCTTATAACTCCTACACCACCTAAAGCCATAAGGTGATATGTCATACCATCATCTCCACTTAGAACTATGAAATCATCTGGCGTCATTTTAATGATTTTTGTTATCTGATCTATGTTTCCACTTGCGCATTTAATCCCTACAATATTATCCTTTTTCCTTGCTAATGTAGCAACGGTTTCTGGATCTAAATTTCGCACTGTACGACTTGGTACATTATATAAGATAATGGGTAAGCTAATAGAATCAGCAATAGCGGAATAGTGATCAATTAATGAATGCTGGACTGGTTTATTATAATAAGGCACAACAATTAAGCATCCATCCGCTCCTGCTTTCTCTGCGTATTGACTTAACGATATTGCCTCATGTGTTGCGTTGCTACCAGTTCCGGCCAAAACAAATGGATCCTTCCCAGTTTTTCTTGCCTCATCTACACAAATATTTATTGCTTTATGATGTTCTTCATGAGTAAGAGTCGCACTTTCACCAGTTGTTCCCATTGTTAATGGCTGACAACCATTATCAATTTGAAATCTAATAAATTCTCTATATTTTTCTTCATCAATAGAAAAATCTTCATTAAGCGGCGTAATCAGGGCCGTTATGGCATTTTTTAGCTTATCTAATTTTTTAAATTTTGACACAGTATTTTTTCCTCATTAAATTTAACTACTGATTAAAATAATATTTGGAAAGAATCCCTTATAAGCCTTATTAATAGGGGAAACAATGGGGATACAATTTGAAGTTACTTTTTGTTTTCTTTTAATTTTTTTTTAATTAAAAAGCCCATTCTACTTTGCATACCCCATAGGGGAATGAATCCGTAGCTTAATCTTTGATTAAACGTACTTTCAGTATCGTAAGTAGCCAAATTTAAATCGTATAACCCATAAAGAGATTCTCGAGCTACCACTTCGGCACTCCCTTTAAATAATTTAACCTTGACGCTACCCGTAACTTTTGTATTAACTTCATTTATGAATGCTTCTAAAGCGTCTTTTAAAGGATCGACCCACAATCCTTCGTAAGTCAATTCCGTCCATCTTTGATCGACTATAGTTTTAAACGAATTTTCATGCTTAGTACATACATATTTTTCGAGATCTTTATGTGCTTTAATTAAAATTAAGGCTGCTGGAGCTTCATATGTTTCACGAGATTTTAATCCGATAGCTCGATCTTCCATATGTTCTATTCTTCCTACTCCATGCTTGCATCCTAAATCATGTAATTTCTTGATTAGATTAACACTATTTATTTTTTCACCATTTAAACCAACAGGTATTCCTTCTTCAAAGTTGATGGTAATGTATTCAACCTTATCAGGAGCTTCTTCAGGAGCAGTAGTCCATTCTTTAGAATCCTCTGGCGGTTCAATTTCAGGATGTTCTAATATATCACACTCAGCACTTCTTCCAAAAAGATTTTCGTCAATACTATATTTTTTAGCTTGATCTGATATTGGGATTCCATATTGTTGAGCGTATTTAATTTCCTCGTCTCTACCCATATTCCACTCAATTAAGGGTTGCAATACCTCGATTTCAGGAGCGTACGCATTTACAGTAATATTAATTCTAATTTGATCATTTCCTTTTCCTGTACACCCATGTGCAACTGTAGAAATCCCTTCATTTTTTGCAATCTTAACAGCTTCAATCGCTATCAATGGTCTTCCTACAGCGGTACTTAATGGATAAACACCTTGATATAATCCATTTGCCTTAATTGTTGGAAAAATATATTCCTTTACAAATTTCTCTTTTAAATCAACCGTAAAATGTTTAAAAGCGCCTAATTTATACGCTTTTTCTTCAATTTCTTTAAATCTGGTAGGATCGGCAAATTCTTGTCCTAAATCAGCGGTAAATGTATAGATTTTGGCACTGTAAGTTTCTTGAAGCCATTTTATCATGCAAGAAGTATCTAAACCTCCCGAATACATTAACAGGATCTTATCGTACTTGTCCTTTTTGGGTCCTAATTGATTCATATTCCATCATCTCAAAATAATAAACATATAAAGATTCGATAGAATTTATTTTTTCTTGTTGAATTCAATTTGAAATTTATAGAATACAAAAAGGAAATAATAGAATCTTTAATTCTTGCAAATGCTGATAATAGTATAAAAAAAATAGCATTATCAATTTGAGCTATAAGCTTTCCTTATAAAGTAAAAACACTAATATCCGAAATAACTAAGGTTTTAAAACTTCCTAATTTTCCAATATAATTTATGAGATTAAAAAAGGTTAAAAGATTTAAAAATAATTAATTTACAAAATTAAATTCACTCAAATAAAATTGAACTATTTAGACAAATTCCAAGGCTGTTTATTAGGCGTAGCAATAGGGGATACTTTAGGACATCCTTTTGAAGGAAAATTAAGAGCGGAGATATATTCACATTTTAAAAATTTTGAAGATTTTATATACAATAACAGAAGATTATTTAATACATATACTGACGACACACAGCTCACCATACACACAGCTGAAGCGTTAATTCGAGGAAATGGATTTAACCTTAATAATTTTATCAGTGAATATATTAAATGGTTGGATGATCCTCCAATTGGTCCTGGATACGGTTGTATTTCTTCAATCAGAAAGTTAAAATATGGTATATCTTGGGAAGAAGCTGCTTCTAATTCTGGTGGCAATGGAACAGCTATGCGAATTGCACCAGTTGGACTGTTTTATTGTAAAGACATAATAGGTTTAAAATTAGTAGCTATAAAGACGAGTAAAATTACACACTCTCATCCTGCCGCTTCTGCTGGAGCAGTCGTTATTGCAAGAGCTATTGCTTATTTAATTGAAAAAAAACCAAAAACAAAATTTTCGGTTGACGAATTTTTTGATGCTATAATATCTTCCATCTCTGGCTCTCAGCACGAGATTTGGGAAGAATTTATCAAGATCTTACATAAATTAAAATCAAATCTCGATTTATCAATAGAGGCAGCTTTAATAAAGTTCTCACAAGCAGGCGTAAAATCACCTTATTTTATAGAACAATTCTTAGGACAAGCTTTTGTACATCCTTATACTTTAAGTACAGTAGCGTGCGCAATTTTTATCTTTTTAAACAGGTTAGATTCGTTTAAAGAATGTATCTTTGAACTATCTACTGCTGGAGGAGATAGTGACACAATCGGAGCAATTGGAGGCAGTCTAGCTGGAGCATATTTTGGTCTAAATAATATTCCAAATAATTTGATAAAATTAGTTAAAAATTATAACAAAATTTTGAAAATTTCCGAAACTCTTTACAATAAATTTGAGGAGCGTTATTAAATAAGTCATTTTGTTTTAAAATAAGGAAGAAATTTCTTATACGAATTATTTCAATTTGAAAAGACTTTCTTCAATTTTTTTGAGCAAAATTGGCAATATTCAGCAGGTTTTTCGTCTGTATCCGCTAAACAATTTGAAAATTGCATTACACAGTTATTATTACAATGTGCTAAACTAAGAGTGTGTCCAAGCTCATGAACCGCTTCTTTTAAAATTCTTAATTCAAATAAAGTTTCATTTTCAGGTCTTCTGTAAAAAAGTTCTCTAAGGCGGGCAATTGAAATTAATGCTACTCCAGGACCTTTTAAAAAATGTTTTTTAGGAATTATTGCAACACCAAAAACGAAATTCAGAAATCTTGAAAAAATGTCTTTATCAATTATTCCTAAAGTACGAAAATATTGTTTCTTATTTGTATGTTCAATAAGCTTTCTTAAAAGTAAAGATGCGTTATATTGTCTTCTTGAAGGGTCGTACTCTGAATCAGTTAAAAGGATTGACTCTGGCAAGATTTTCACAGAATCTATAAAACCTTTTAGCTCCCATTTTAAATTTTTTCTTAATTTTATTAAAATTCCTGGCTCTAAATCCCCAAACTTTTGAATGTAAATGATTTTTTTCAACGAAAATCCTCTAAATATTTAAAATTCTTATTTTCAATTCTATAAAAAAAGAAAAATTGAAAAAATAATATTACCTTTTATAGAAATAAGCTCAAACTTAATAATATTTTTTATTGACCCTATAGTTTTTCTCAAAAACTATGGGAGGGTGGTCTAGCCTGGTATGATACTGTAAAGAACAATAATCTTTACGGCTTAAATCTTGGTTTGGGACCAAGGGGTCGGGGGTTCAAATCCCCCCTCTCCCATTTCAGCTAATCTAACCAATAGATTCTTTGATATTAAAATAAATCTCAGAAATTATATCAAGAACGATTGAGAATAACGATATCATAATAGTCGGATTGCCCGAACTACCTTACTTTTTTAAGAAAAAAAGAAAATAAATTTTAGTTTTAAGACTTGATTAAAAGAGTGATAGCAGCCACAATTGCCCAGCCAATACAGATAAACAATAAGATCATCTTCACGAGAGCGAAACTGCTATGTATTAATGCCCATATATCAGGAAAACCTGTTGGATCTGTAAGCATTAATAAAATGAATATATTTTCTGTCGCGTCGCAACATGCAGCTATAACACCTAAGATGGCAATTACATGACCCGAATTATTCCAAATTGAGCCCGCTTCAAATTTTCGAGATATTATCAAAGCTAAACTAAAAGCAAAAGTTCCATAACCAACCATATATGCGTAATCTAGAGTTTCTACTATTCTATAGTAATTTATGTCAGTAATACTATAATATTCTTTCATTTTGGACCCGCTGAAGGATAATTGGCTCTCAGTGAAGCTTACGGGAAATCCTGATAATAAGAAGAAGTATGCCATAATTAGAAAGATCGATATTGAGAGTATTATGCCCAAAATTACTAGATACTTAGTATTTTTAGGAGATGGCCAATCATTTAATTTTTCTAAAACCATTTTTTGAAACCTCATTAAAAAATTATTGAATTATAATATGAGGAACTCTAATTTAAGTGCTTTCTTAATTCTTTTGAGATTTTGTTAACTTTTTTGTCTTTTATCCAGTATCGAATCTTTTTTGATCTAAGTAAAGTTTGAATTTTTTCATTTAACTCGTTCATTTTTTTTCTATCTTTTTCAGATAACTGAGGGACTTTTTCTATAATTTTTTCCTTGACTTTCTCAACTTCTTTTTCGATAATTGGGATACTAATCTGCTCCTTTCCTTCGATAAGTCTTTTTCTCAAAATCTCTTTAATACCTTTTACCCATCCTTTAATCCATGGATAATGCCCTTGTTTTACAGGATCTTCTATGATAATATTCTTTCTATCAACAACGATTAAATCATCCGGGCATGAATTCTCGCAAGAACCGCAATAAAAACATTCTTCCTCGTTACACGCAATTTTCCCATATTTTATAACTTCTTCTGCGCTTTCAGGTATAAAAAAAGATTCTACAGGGCATATATTAATGCACGCTTTACAACCTTGGGGATCACACTTCCATAACATATTTTTTTTGATGATTATTTCTCCTTCTATTGGAGAATCTATCTGAAAGCATTGCGTTGGACATTCTTTTTCGATTTTATAATAATCTTTTATATTATTTCGATCTAACACCTTCAAACATAGTTGACAAATTTCATTATTAGGATCTTCAATGCATTTATTTTCATCGATTTTGTAAAACTTGCCTATTGTTGGAAATTCTTCAAGGTCTATTTGCCCTTCAGGTTCAAGATTTTCGTGAAAAGCGTCATTTGGGCAAACTATAACGCATAACATACAGTAGCAGCATTTTTCATGGTCAATTAAAAGTTTAGGATTAGAATCGTCTAGAATATTTTGAGCAATTTCTGGAATTGGACCAAGTTCAATTGCATCAACGGGACATACTAACTTACATAAACTACAACCAATACACTTACTAATATCGTACGTAAGTTTTTTATTAACATCTTTATATTTCCAATTGAGAATGAACTGTTCTGGACCAATTTCCAGTTTTTTTTCAATTAAATCTTCTGCTTCTGTTGGATCATTATCATCCTGAGCTATCGGTGAAATTATTAATCGACCACACTTAATAATTCGCTTTTTCCTAATTAATCTAAATTGTTCTATATAATTAATTTTAATGCCTTAGAAATAAAAAATTAACTCGCACTAATTTTGAGGAAAAATTTTTTTTACGTATAGTAGGTATAGCTTTCTCTATCAAAACCATATACATATTCTTTGGAAAGTCCATCTGGACGATATTCAGGAGGAGCATAGATAAGATTTAAATTTGGAAAATAAGTTCCAATTCCATTTTTTGCAAGAACTATTGCGGGATGATCTGCATCTTTAAAAATTTCTTCGCTAATCCTAAGGGTTGTCGCTCGACACATCCTTTCATCCCAGATGCCAAGGGAATGAACGTATTCATGTAAAAAAATATGATATGTGTAAGACCAGACAATCTGATAAGGTTGTTCTTCGAGAATTATTTTTAAAGGTGTTTTATTCATAACAATATCCGTACCTGGAGGAAAATGCATTCCCCCTATAAATCCCCCTCTATACATGCCTAATTCTGCTAATCCTAAACTCAAACCAGCCCGATGGCGTCCAAGGATTTTTTTTACATCTTTTTTTACTTGTTCAAAGATATTAGGCATTACATTCTTGAATTCTTTAAGATTCATAACAATATTTTTTCTTTTTAATTTTCTTAATATTTATTTTTTTTTAATTTAAAAATCAAAAAACCAATCATCGTCTTCTTCATGGAAAAAATCCATCAAGTTAGATAAGTCTTTTAGCAATGGTTTAATTGATATTCGGCTTTGGGCCCGTTCTATTGAATCCATTTCAGAATGGAATAAATCATCTATTAAGCTATCGATATTTATTCTCTTATAGTATTTATCTGGATTAAAAAAGAAAGTATAAAAGATTTCTTCAATTAAATTTAAACTTTCTTGGATATTCTTTGCTTTAAATTGCCGCTCTTTAATATTTTTTTCGAGCTCTTTTTTATATTGGCTTTCCATAAGTTTTTTGAGTTCTACAATAAAGCATTGCTTATTTTGTAATAATTCACTTCTATTTTTTTCCAAATTTCTAATATTATCTTCTATTTCTTTAATTCTTTCACCCAAAAACCGAATTTTTTCATTTGGTGATTTTTTTCTCTGAAAATCTGTTAAAAATCCAGTATCTTTTAGTTGAATCGCTTTAAAATCATCATCAACTTTAGTTGTACGATATTTTATCCCATAATAATCAGGTGATATATCTATTCTAAGAGAAATATCACTCTTTATTCTATACTCAATTCCTCGTTTTTCAGTGCCAATTTCTTCAATTATCTCATTGTCGCTAAGAATTTTCAATTGACTATGTATAGCTTGTCTTGATATTCCTAATTCGTTTGCTAATTCCGAAGTGGAGTGTGGAACTTTAGCTAATTTTGCCAAAATTGCTCTTCTTGTTGGATTTCCCAATATTTCCAATAAATTGTCTAAACTAATAAAACTAGTTATTTTTTCTTGCTCCTCAAGTTCCATTTTCAATCACTCTCTCTTCTCAACATTTTTAAAATAATTTAATATATTATTATCTATACATTTCTTCTGGTTCTTTAGCATATCTGTCTTGAGCTACTTTAGCACGATCTGCTGATTTTAATACTTTTTCCATAGATTCATCGAATTCTTTTTTTGAAATTTTTACCTTCTTTACTGATCCTGGATCTTTTGTATTAATTCTAGTATCAGCGAGAGCTTTACGGATAGTTAACAATGTCGCTTCCTCGCAAATTCCTTGAATATCAGCCCCAGTGTATCCTTCTAAACTTTCAGCCATTTTGTCAATATCAACATCTTTAGCCAAGGGTTTATTTTTAAGATGAATATCAAATATTTCTTTGCGTGCTTTTTTATCTGGCATTGGTATTTCAACATGTCTACCGAATCTTCCAGAACGCAACATTGCTGGATCGAGCATATCTGGTCTATTGGTCGCAGCCAATAAAATCACATCTTTTAATCCTTCTAGTCCGTCCATTTCAGTTAGTAATTGTGATATAACTGATTCAGTTACGTGAGATCCAGCATATCTTCCCCGTAATCCTGCTATAGCATCAATTTCATCGAAAAAGATAATACAAGGAGCTGCCGACCTTGCTTTTCGAAAAGTTTCCCTAACTGCTTTTTCGCTTTCGCCAACCCATTTGGATAAAAATTCGGGACCTTTTACTGATATAAAATTTACTTCGCTCTCGTGAGCTAATGC
>JBHLQY010000055.1:0-17040 GCA_048883105.1 Candidatus Thorarchaeota archaeon
TCGGATAAATTGGAATTTCTCTAAAATATTTAAATGCCAAATAATCTCATTACTTCCTACATTTATTGCTCTAATTAGTTGATTTAAATTCACACCAGGATTAGAAATGATATAACTGTAGATCTTCTCTCTTTTTGGAAGTTTCAAAATATCATCTTTAACTAGTTTTGTTTTAGGTAAAATTAGACTCTTTTTCATTAAATTTTTTAGAATTACTTCAATTCTATATGGTGTAATATTTGGATTTTTTTTTAAACGTTGTACTAAAAATGGTAAAATTTCATTTATTGAAATAAAGGGTTTCTTTTTTGTATATTCTTTAACATATTTATAGACTTCAAATTCTTCATTTTCTAAGATATTTGCGAGCACTTGATTACTTCACTTTAATAATCAATGGTTCTCAGATATATAATTTTAATATATATAAATATAGAATAAACTGATGAATATAAGACAATTAGCTTTTTTAAAACTATTCAAAAAATCGAAATTTCAAACGATTTGTTTTAATAAATTTCTTTTAATCTAAATAAATGGTTAATAATCATTCTTATATTTTCTATTTCTATTATGGGATTAGGGAAATATAATCTTTTCGATTTATTATATTTTGTCGGAAAAAGAGAAAAGAAAAGAAGTAGATAAAATGAAGAAGCTTAAATTTATTTTTGGGTTGATGTTTCTTTTTTTAATGATTCCCCTTAATATGATATCACCAAACGGAACAGCGTGGAATAATGGAGACGGCGGCTCAGGACAATCTACTTTTGCAGACAATTCGACCAATTATAATTACGACTACCACTACGGAACTCATGACTGGATAGCACACGCAGCTCTAAATGCTCTGGTAAGTGATAATATTGTTAGGTGGCAATGGTTAGAAACAAGAAAATTGATATACTTTGTCGGTACCGAGGCACCTGATAATTCAAAAGTTAATATGACGTTAGATGGAGATGTGATTGAAGGTTTTGGAGACACTACTTGGCATCACGTGTATTTCAATCAAGACGGTACCATTAGTAATAATGAAGATGACTCTGCTCTTAGGGCAAAATCTATGGGTGACCTAGCAAACGCGCGAATAAATGATGGAAAATATGACCAAGCCGCATTCTACCTCGGAGCAATGACTCACTATATTGCTGATCTATCTATGTTTGCGCATGTTGCAGAAAATAATGTCGCTCCACATTTTAGAGATTTCGACACTCATCATTCAACGATAGAAGGCTATGTACAAACGCGAACGAATGACCATACAAATATGGAAGAATTCTTTCAAATATCTAGTTTTTCAATAGGTTCTAAAAAACCGTATAATTCCGCTAAAGACCTAGCATGGGATACATACAATGATAGTACTAACGGTTACGCTCACAACGCGGTTTGGCTTCATGATAATCATTTTACTGGATGGGTACAAACTTACGCTGCAAGATCAGGAGATACACAGATGCATCAAGATTACTACGATCGCATAGAGACAAATTTGAATAATGCAATTAGTGCTTGTGCATCGGCTATGAATTATGTTCTATTACACGAAGATGTGCCATACACAGCACCAAGCGACGATGATGATGACGATGATTATGATTTTGTTTTCGAGTCTATTAACGGATATAACTTATTAATACTATCAAGCTCACTAATTGCTATAATTACAATCTCAATTATGAGGAAAAGAGTTCATAAAAGATAAGCTCTATCTTTTAAATTTTCTCGTAATTTCTTGGTCTTCTCAGGATTATAGGTATTAAATTTACCATAAGAGGAATCTAACAATTTTATAAGCGTACTAGTTAATGATATTGATATCCAAGTCAATATAAGAAAAAATATTAATGAAAATAACAAAATTGCAATAAAATTTGTTATTTTTAAAGATTGTAACAATTGATAAGCATCACCAAATTTTAATAATGGAGACACAGCCCAATAAAATACTTCATAAATAATTACATTAGAAGTTGTTAAAAACACGGTAATATTTTTCTTTTTTTTTGAAATATAATTAACCACTGAAGCAGATAATATTGCAGTTAAACTACCAGCTATTTTCACACATCTATAACATAGAATGCTATTATTATAATTAGTATAAGCATAAACGCTAAATGTACTAACTTTATTTGATTTTTTTCCAAAACCAACAAAGGAAGTTAACCAAATTCCTCTAAATTCTCCACCAAATATAATAGCTGTTATACAATGTGCTAGTTCATGTATCAGTAAAAAAGTAACTGTTAAAAATAAATAAATAAAAGTATTTTTAATGATACTATTATATTTCATTCCTTTACCAAAATGCGAGATTTTGGTTTTTTTATAACAATGCGGATATTAAAAAGGACTTATTATCTACATATATATACAATAAGGTTGAGAATTGGATAATATTTGGAGTAATAGGAAAGACTAAAAAAGAAGGAATTTAATCAATTGTTCTATAATAAATGAGCACAATGATTAAAAAAAATTCAATTTTGCTAAGCAATTACCACATGGTTGTCCCTTTCTTGCTCTATGGTTATAACAACCACAATTTTGGCAAACTATACCATCGAAATTAGTGCGGGATTCTTGCTCATTTAATGCTTTTCTCAATCCTTCTTTAATTTCATCAAATAATTTATTCATTCTAATTCTATCCCTAATTATTTATTACTTATCTTCTACTTCTATTTTTAAAGTTTCTTAGAATATTAAACAGTATCTTTTAATGATTCTTGATTTAATTCACTAAACATATTTATAGGATGGCTGTCGTTGAAAGATTTAATATAAAATAAAATCTTATTAGAAATATCCTTTTCTTGAGTAGTAGAATTTTTATTTGAAAACAAATCTAGAACTAATTCTAAGAATTTAATTAAATCTATTCGAAGTTTAGATATTTCTTTCAAATTTTGATATAGTTTTTGATATAATCCTTTCTCTTGTACAAACGTGATAAATAATCACCCTTAATCATTATTAGCTAATTTTTTTTTTTTTCCATTATTTATAAAGTTTTTTGCAGATATGTCATAGGAGAAAGTTGAAAAACGATGATAAATAACTTAGATCAACTGAAATTTATAAATACCGAAAAAAAGGAAAAGCATAAATTTTACTTTTATCATTAACTTTTTAGGAGTCAAGAGAAATAGATTAAGATGAAATATAAAAAAGATGAAATAAGAGAGAAATATAGAGATTTATTTGAACAAACATTAGATTTAATTTATGTTTTTGATCTTAAAGGAAATTTCCTTGATGCAAATGATGCCGCATTAAGAAGTTTAGGTTATACTAAAGAAGATATTAATAACCTTTCCTTCAGTGACTTAATAGATACAATTCAGCTGAAAAAGGCTTTTACCCAGTTAAATGAGACTTTAACGACAGGAGGACAATCCACACTTACTGAATATGAATTAAAAAGTAAAAATGGTAATACTATTTATGTGGAAACTATTGGAATCCCTTTGAAAGAAAATAATGAAGTATATGCTGTTTTGGGTCTCGCTAGAGACATTTCAGAGAGAAAGAGAGCAGAAAAGCAACTCAAAGCAAGTGAAGAAAAATATCGACACTTATTCGAAAGCTCACCATTTCTTATAGGAATACTAGATTTAAATGGTAATATTTTAGATATAAATACTGCCGTCAATAATTTTCTTACTTCCCGCACGAAAGATGATTTAATCGGTAAAGATATTAGAGAAATCTTCTCTATACATGAAGAAGAAAAACCAATAATCCCAATAATATTAGATCAAATAAAAAGAAACGTTAATGGAGAAACTACGGAATCTTTCGAATTTCCTTTAGTTAGATCAGATAAAAGTATTCAATGGATAAGTCTCAATAGTTCTTTAATAAATGTAGAAGATCAAACCTTAATACAATTTATAGGACAAGATATTACTGATGAGAAAAAAGCTGAACAAAAGTTAAAAGAATCTGAGGTAAAATTTAGACATTTATTCGAAAGTTCTCCTTATTCCATAGGGCTTTTAGATTTAAAAGGAAAGTTAATTGCCTGTAATAGTGCCACTAGTCATTTTCTTAGTATCCATAAATTAGATGATTATCTCGGAAAAAACTTTAAGGAAATATTTTCGTTAAATGAGAAAAATAAAGCACATATACCTTCGCTTATATCCTATTTTAAAAGAATACTTAAAGGTGATACAAACGAATCGATTGAATTTCCTTTATATAGGTCAACTGGAGGTATTATTTGGGTAAATCTCCGTGGCTCTTTAATAAAAATTGGAAATAAAACATTAGTACAGTTTATAGCACAAGATATTACTGAGCGAAAGAGAGCAGAACTTTTAATTCAAGAAGAATTCGAAAAATTAAAAGAACTTGAACAAATTCGGAAAGATTTAATATCGAGAGTTTCACATGAATTAAAAACTCCTTTAATACCAGTGATAAGTGGGTCAGAACTTCTTACAACGGTTTATAAAGATCAAATTGGAAAAGATGCATCGGAAATAATTCAAATGATTAATAAAGGGGGTTCCAGATTAAAGGAACTAGTAGCAAAATTACTAAATGTCTCTCGAATTGAATATAATAAGATAGAAGTGAAGAAAGAAAAACTTAATTTAAGTGAATTAATTAGAGAAAATTCTCAGGATATGAAGTATTTACTTTTAAATAGAAAACTCTCATTAAATCTAAATATCCCAGAAGTGTTATATTTGAATATAGATAAAAAGAGATTTGGAGAAGTAATTACAAACCTATTGTCAAATGCTATAAAAAATACGCCACCTAATGGAAAAATTGATATAAGTTTACGGAGTCAAGATGATTGGGCTATTTTTTCCGTAAGCGACACGGGTGTTGGATTAACTAAAAAAGAAATAAATCTATTATTCACCAGATTTGGAAAAATCGAGAGATATGGAGACGGCCTCGAGTATTTAGATATCACGGGCTCAGGGCTTGGTTTATATATCTCTAAGGAAATCGTTGATTTACATGGAGGTCATATTTGGGCTGAATCTGGAGGAAGAAATATGGGGAGCACATTTACAGTAAAATTACCAATTCTATAGTAGTTCCCTAATATCCGAATTTAAAGAAAATGAGGATAATTTTTGTCATTATTGTGGTGTAAAACTACTATATATCCCTAAAATTTTTATTAAGAATCAGAAAAAAAAAATTTAAAAAGTATTAGACTGATTCTGAGCTTAAAAAATTATGTATTTTTTCACACTGCATTTTTATTTCTGTTGAATATTTAGGAAAAACTTCATAAATACTTTTTATAAATCCCTCAATCTCCTCTAAGAACTCTTTCATTACACTTTTATGATTAAATTTATGCAGGATATCCTTTAATAATTTTTGTCCATTTATATATTTAGTTTTTAAATTATAATTTTCCAATGATTTCATATAATTAATTTCATCTAACATTGAAGAAATTATAAAAAGGAAACTATAAAAAAAAGTTCATAATAAAAGATAAGTTATCTGTTGAAAAATCTTATTAAAAAGTTAATCTCTGACAATGAAATTTTTAAAAAAAACAAAGTCTAGTAAGATTAAAAAAATTCAGATAAATTTAGCGAAGAAAAATTTTTAAAATTTATTAAATCCTCAAATTATTATAAAAAAAGAGTGCACTTAAGGTTTTATTGATAGCTGCATTAATGAATTAATTAAATCAGTTACACATTGAGCAGTTGGGTGCAATTTATCCATGGCAATTTTATCTAAAGTATCCTCTGCTGTTAGCAGATAATACGGCGATCTTATCCAATGAATAATTTTTAAATCACTATAACTGGTAAAATGTCCTGCTTCTCCAATCGCAGGAGTAGCAAAGAAATTTTCTGGAATTAAAATCATACGCTCTATTTTATGCTCTTTGAACGCTTTTATCGTATGAGCAACTAAGGTTTCATTATGAGTTAAAAACACTGCTCCTAATGCAAGGTTATTTGTAAATCGATAATTATGAGTTTCTGGGTCTTCTTCAACCTCTTTAGCACACAAATGCTCGAGATTTATATCAACTAATACGTTTCTTAATAAACTATCTCTGTATTTCTTTGCAAATGTTTCTGCGCCAATACCTCCATAAAGATGACCTGCTGTCAAAACAAATAATAAAGATTTAGGTCTTTCCTCTTTAGGAATTATTGACCATGCTCTTAATTGAGCAATTACCATAGCTACTCCTGTACCGTCTTCAGAAGCTCCTTTGAATGCAGAATCGGTATGAGATGAGACCATTATCATTTCTTCTGATTGACCAGGTAAGATTCCCCATATATTATTTGCTTTACTGATTTCTTTATATCCATTAAGAATTATAGTACCTTGAGAGGCTTCGGTTTGGACCAATTCTCTAACCTTCATTCCATCATATTTCCCAACATATAAAGCAGGAACAGGTTTGAATGAACCATCATAAGGCCCCCAATGAGAATTGATATTAGTAGGAGCATCACGTAAGATCAGAATTAATCCTAAGGCTCCTCTACGTACTGCTCGCCAATATACTGAATCTTCTCTCGGTTTTCCACCTAATGATTGTGGTGGAAAGTTTGTAAGAACAAAAGTTAGAATAATTTCGGTTGTTTCATCAATCGTATTTGCAGGATCAGATATATCATATGGTTCTGCCATTTTTAGTAATTTGCCTAATGGTAGAGTAGGAAATTCTATATCTGCTACTACAATTTTTCCATTAACATCTTTTTTTTTAAAATCCTTTTTTGAACCTGCTCCTACATATATTAAGGGCGCAGTAATCCCATTTTTATCTGTAAATTCAGTATTTAAAACATAGAAGCATGGAATTTCAATAGTTTCATTATTTGCTTTAATTAATATCTTCCAATTAGTCGCAACCCAATTTATAACCTTAAATGTTTCTTTTTTAACATTAATAAGCCCTAGTTCTTTACATGTTTTTTCTATAAAATTTTCTATCTCATGAGCTTCTTCTGTTCCAATCCTCCTGTGGGGGACGCTACAAATCTTTTCTAAATCATTTTTTATCGTATTTGAATCAGGTGCTACAACTTGCAATTTTGGTTTTTGAATTGTTGGTAAAAGCTGTTTAGATCTCTTATTAAGTTCTTTCATTTTTGGTATTAATTCCATTAGATTAGCAATAATTTTTTTTCTATCTAATGTAAATTCTAAAGGGGGTTCAGAATTAGTTTCAGTCCGATTCATAGAATCATCATCTTGATTATTATAGTTTTAAATTTCTTTTTTAAATATATAAGTATAAATTGCTATAAAATAAAGAATTAATTGAAGAAAAAATTGAAAAAGAATGATTGATTTTTTTTTGAGAGGAATAAGTTTGCTTGGAACAACAGAAGAAAAGATCATATATGTGTTGTTTTATTCAGCACCATTGTCGGAAAAGCAAATTAGAGAAGCTTTGAAAAGAAAATCTTCAGTTTATAAAGAAATAAATAGGTTAATTAAGAAAGGATATGTAGAAAAACCACTTAAAAAAGATGGAAAGAAATATTATGCTGTTTCTATGAAAGGTGTTGAACTTGTCAATAAATCAATTCGTCCTCTACCAAATGTGTTTAAAATGGTAAAAAATATAAGAAAATGGGTAATGAGTGTTCAAGAACAAAAATATAAAGGGATGGAAATTGGTTAAACGACAAAAAACTTTATTCCTCTTTAATTTACTATTAGAAGGTGTTTAATCCGTAGAATAAGACTTTTCAATCTTTTTAATGAGAGATTCAACGACACGCTTTTCCTTCAAGCTAAAAAGACTAGCAAAATTACGCTCTATAAAAGAACCGTAATATATATTTCCAAAAAAAGTATCTGCTTTTTTAATTGTTTCTATTAAAAATTTTTTACTTCCTAGATGAAGATATATAGAAATATCATTAATTATTAAAACTTGAGTTGGATTTTCGTTATAGAGTTTTAAAATTTCGTGAGTTTTTTTGTAGTTTTTACAGATATTATTGTATAACTCCTTTTTATTACTTGCCCTTAACCGGGGGGGTATTATTTCTCCTTTAAAAATAATATTATTACATTTTAAGCTCTGTGGAAAATAATCTTCGATTTTCCCTCCAATCCTTATACCATAGTATTTAAACAATTTAGGGGCAAAATCTAAGATGGTTATGTCTTTAGGGTTGGATTTTTTAACTTTTAAAAGAAATTGGACAAATCTTGCGGTATAATAAGTTTTTTTTGTGTCTGTTTCACCATATAATAGAGTTTGATGACCAATAAACTCGTTGAAATCTAAACTCTCGCGGAATTTCATAAACATTAAAAAAAAAGTGGAATAATTATTAAAAGTAGTCTTCCCATGTGATATCCGCTCTTTTTAGGACTCTTAATATTAAATAACCTAAAACGCAGCCAGGTATACAGCTCATAGCAAATAATCCCCAATAAATAAATAAACCCTCAATGCCTCCGAGAGGTGCGATTAATTGAGCAATTGTACCTCCAATAAATATTGTACCTATTGGTTCAGTAAACGCTGCTAATTCTACATGCTTAGGATATTTTTTTCGTAAAATATAGGCCGATAGGCCGACAACAACAGCTCCAGATATCCCACCATGGAAAGCGTGAATTGTACCAATTCCAAGAACAAAACGTAAAATTGCGATACCCAATGCAACAACGCAAGCAAATGATAGTCCAATCAAAACTCCTGTCATTGCATTAATTAAGTGAGCGAATGGATTGATTTTAGTCCCAAAAATTGTAAAGTAAGCAAAGGGATTTAGGTAACTTAAAACTAACCCCACTGCAATAAATATTCCAGCAGTTGCTACTCTTTTTGTGAGATTAGTTTGTAAAACTGTTTTTTCTTTAGTTTCATCATCCACTCTTTTAGAAATTTCTTCATTCATAGTTTCCACATATTTCATATATTTTTTTTTTATATTAATTGTTAAACCTATTTTAGTATTTTTTAAATTTATATGCATTTAAAATATTAATCACTATTAATTAGGTCAAGAATTTTACTAAGTTTCGTTATCATATCATTTGAATTTTTTGCAAACAATCTAATCATTGGTTCTTTGCCGATTGCACCTTTATCCCAAATGATATCTGGAATCTTTCCTTTTTTGTCAAAACTTTTCTTAACTAGCCACTGCATAGTGGTTAATTCCATTTTTCGATTTTCTTCGCGTTCATTTTCCCGAATTACCTCAAACATTTCTAAATCAGTTTTCTTTTGAATCGCTTGAATTAATTCAGGATTATATCTCAGATTCATTACAAAATTAATGGAACTATCGAATTTTTTTGTTGTTAAAATCAACCTAGAAGTATGTTCAGCCGTTCCAAATTTAATATTTCCTGCAGCCTTTGGCATACCATCGACAATTGTAATTCTGCCATCAATCCCAGCAACATCCTCCCTTTTTATTGCATTATATAAAGCACCTGCGATATTTGTGCGAACTTCTGGTATTAATTTAACAAATTTTTTTACTTTAATATAGTTAAGAATCTCTTGAATTTGATTAATGATTTTGATTTTCTCATCAGAATCTACGATGGATGAGTCCTTTTCGTTATTCATCAAATCTATAAGTAATATAAATTTAATTAACCTATGGTTTTTTCATAATTAATAAGAGTCCTATTGATGATAAAAATTAAATTCTTATTTATTGTTCAATATTTCAAAATAAGCACTGAGGTTCAAGTAGATGTCTGAAAAGGCTTACTTAAAGTTAAGAGAATTTTTAGATCGTTTCCCATTAGGCTATCCTAAAACATCAACCGGGATTGAAATCAAGATCTTGAAAAGACTTTTTACAGAAGAAGAAGCAAAAATAGCTGTATTCCTAACTCCTATTCCCGAAAAAGCATCTCGAATTGCTAGACGAGTAGGACTGGACATAAATGAAGTAGAAGAAAAATTAGATTCAATGTCAAGAAAGGGACTCATTTTCCGCGTTCAACGAGAAGGGAAGACACTTTACAATTCAGCACCGTTTATGGTTGGATTATATGAGTATTCTGTTGAAAAACTAGATGAAGAGCTCGCAAAAATGTTTAAAAAATATTACGACTTAACATATATGAACGAAATGGGGGCAAGTAATGTACCGGGATTCAAGGTTCTTCCTGTTGAAGAAACAATAGACGCGAATACTGTTCTTTATCCTTATCATAAACTCAAAGAGAGTATTAAAAATGCCAGAAAAATAGCAGTATATGAATGTATTTGCCGTAAAGAAGCAAAATTAAATGGTGAAGGTTGTAATAGTCCAATAGAAAACTGTTTATCCTTCGGGGTTGCAGCTGAATATTACATTGAAAATGGAGTCGGTAGGGAAATTTCTGCTGAGCAAGCCATAAAAATTATTGAAGAAGCAGACAATGCAGGACTGATTCACGCAGGAGTTAATACCAAACACTTGTCAAACATATGTAATTGCTGTCCTTGTTGTTGTGCGTCTATGAAAGGAATAACGCAAAAGGGACTAGATAAACATAGATTTTTAAATTCAATGTTCGAATCCATAATAGATCGAGAAAAATGTGTTGGATGTGGTAATTGCGTAGAACAGTGCCCAGTTGAAGCAATAGAATTGGAAGATTTCGCAATAGTTAATAGAAATTTATGCCTCGGGTGTGGATTATGTGCTAACGTTTGTCCAGAAGAAGCAATAATTCTACAACTAAGGAAAGATGGTGAGGAACCATTCGACAGAGTACTAGAATTAGGGAAGGCTATAATTGAAGGTAAAAGAAAAAGTTCGAAATAAAATTTTATTTTTAAATATTAAGCTAAATATTAAAATATAGAAATTATTTTCTAAAAAACAATGACTGAAGAAGTTAATGAAGAAGTAAAAAAAGAAATTTTTAGATTGATATCTATACCTGGTATTGAGATAGAAGATATTGTAAAAAAGTTAAATCTCGAGTATGATAAAGTTATGAAAATACTTGAGAATGAATATCTGAAGTGCAATCTCGACTATGGTCGAAGATTATGTTGCAGATTTTAAACGATATCTTTTAATAAACTTTTTTAATTCTAATTCACTTTCCAACACACTAAGTTCAAAATATTTTCTTATAGACTTAGGACGCAAATTATAGCGGTTTCAATATAATTAAGATATTGAAATAAATTCTATTGAAAAAATGATATATATTGCGTTCTTAAACCTTTAAAGACATATTTTGAAACAAATTTAATGATAACAATCTGATAGTGATGAGTAAAAAAGGAAAAGTTGTAGTAAAAGCCCTTGTGACTGGAGGGAGTGTATAACAAACTTTCACTTCGAGAGATACCCCTAATGCTTCAGGAGGGCCTCCAATTGGACCGGCTGTAAATTATTCATTTCGAATTATTGGCTTAAGGTCCAACTGGTATCAATATTAAAGATGTTGTTGACGCTGTAAACGAAAAAACAATAGTATTTAAGGGATTAGCTGTTCCAGTGAGAATTGAGTGTGATCCTGAGACAAAGCAATTTGAAATTTTTGTAGAAACTCCTTCTACAGCTTCATTATTATTGAAAGAAGTTGGGGTTGAGAAGGGTTCTTCAAATCCGGGAGAGGAGAAAATTGGTAATTTAACTCTCGACCAAATAATTTCGGTAGCTAATGCTAAAAAAGATATCTTTTTAGATAAAACGTTTAAAACTGGTGTTAAAACAGTATTAGGGACCGCATTATCTGTAGGCCTAACTGTTGAAGGAGAGGACCCTAGGATCATTCAAGAGAGAATTAATAATGGAGAATACGATGATAAAATAAAGGAGGATTTGTAAAAAATGAAAGTTGACGATAAATTATTAAAAAGGTCGTTAAACGCTGCGATTGATTTTTCGGTTATAAAGAGAGAAGGATTCAAAGATAAAGTGCGGAAATTCGACGAAACAATTGATTTGATCATAAATATTAAAGATATTAATTTAAACGATCCGAAGCAAAGAATTGACAAGGAGTTAATATTGCCTAACGATGTGATAACTGATGATAAACCAAGAGTCTGTGTTATTGCTTCTGACGATATATTATTGGAAGCTAAAAATTTAGGAGTAGATACCCTTAATGCAGATGGATTAGCGACTTTAGATCGGGAAGAAAAAAAGTACAAAAAAAAATTTGTAAAAAAATATGATTTCTTCATCGTTGAAGACAAAAATATGAGAGACGTCGCACGTTTCCTTGCCAGATTCTTGGGACCCACAGGGAAAATGCCTAAACCATTCCCGAGTGGTTATGGAATCATCTCATCAGTAAGCGATCTTAAAACCGCCATTGAGAGATACAAAAAAATTATAAGGATTATTGTTAAAAAGCATCCAGTTTTACAGGTAAGAATAGGAAAAAAATCAATGGAAATGGATAAAATTTTAGAAAACATGAAGGCTGTTGTTGATTATGTAGCGGACCAAATGCCTCATAAATATAATAATTTCAGATCGATGTTTATAAAAACTACTATGGGTAAACCCATAAAAATAGATGAGGTTTACTTAAAAAATGTAGGTGTGTGAAAAAATGATTTCGAAAAAACAAATTCCGCAATGGAAATTAGATGAGATTGATTATTTAGTCGAATTGTTTAAGAAATATAAAAACGTGGCAGTCATAAAAATGGCTCACATTAACGATAGGCAAATTCAGGACACGCGCAAGATTTTAAGAGGAAAAGCGGAAATACGGATGTCAAAGAAAAACTTACAAATCCGCGCCATTGAGAAATATAAAAAAGAATCGAAAAAACCTAATCTTGACGAGTTTGCAAGAAATATTCCAGGACAATCAAGTCTCATTTTTACAAACACTAAAATGTTTGAATTAAAAAAGATTTTTAACGAAACAGAATGGATGGTACCAGCTAAGCCCGATGAAATCACTCCAGTAGATATATGGGTTCCAGCAGGAGATACAGGATTACCGACGGGTCAAGTAATTTCAGAATTAAACATGACATTGCGTCTACCTACTCGAATTCAAAATGATACTATCTGGATTAAAGAAGATACACGTACTCATAAAGCTGGAGATTTGGTAGACATCAAACAAGCAGCTGTCTTAAAGAAATTGGGAATTAAACCCATAGAATCACTGATTAAAATTCATATTGCTTGGGCTGATGGAGAAATAATTACCGAAGAAATCCTATATATGGATATAGAAAAATTCCAACAAGATTTTATATCATGCTATTCAGCTGCATTAGGAATTCTTTTTGAATTGCCTATTTTTTTCGAAGATATGATAGATGAATACATTAAAAAAGCGGTAAATAATGCAAATATAGTCAATGTTGTAGTTTTTGAAGGTGGAATTATGCCTACTATAGAAAAAGAGGAGGTAAAAGCTAAAGAAGAAAAACGAGAAGAGGAAGAAGAATCTGAATCCATTGGAATAGGAGGTTTATTTGGATAACTTTATGTAAATACTTAATTTAATCATTAAAAATTCTAAATTTTTCACGTTAATTAATAAAAAATAAAAAAAAGAGGTAAAATAATATGGAAAGTATATATGCTGCGCTCTTACTACATAGAGCTTCGAAAAAAATCACCGAAGCTGCTATTGAAAAAGTATTAACAGCTGCAGGTGTAACGCCTGATAAATCACAAATTGCAAAATTAATTGCTGGATTAAATGAGACAGATATAGATACCATTATTGCAAACGCATCAGCAGCTCCAGTTATGACAACACCAACAGTTACAGGAAAACCATCAAAAGAAGCAGCACCTAAAAAGATGAAAGAAGAAGAGGTTAAGGAAGAAGAACCCACTGGTATAGGTTCATTGTTTTAAACAACAGCGGCCTTTGGCTAAAAATAGATGTTTTTTTGTATTTATTTTCTATTTTAATAATTAAAATAGGTTGTTTTGTTATTCTTCTTAAATCAAAAACTTTTTTTAAAATTCCTTTTTCTTTTAGTTATATTTTACTGATTACAATATTATATAAAAATGCTTTCAACTGAGGAATAATGGCGGGAAAGTTCATTCGGTTTTTTACGCCTTTTGTAAAAGTAATGCCAGAAATTAGAAATCCTCAGAGAGAAGTATCTTTTAAAGAGAAGTTCGTCTGGACAGCTTTGGTACTTATCATTTACCTAATTATGTCCAATATTCCATTATATGGTGTAGAACTAGAGGATTCAACAGATTATTTTTATTGGTTAAGAGTTATACTTGCAAGCCAAAGAGGGACGTTAACGGAACTTGGAATTGGTCCTATAGTTACTGCGGGACTCATAATGCAGCTCCTACTTGGTTCTAAAATTATCACTGTCGATATGAGCGATCCATACGATCGGGCAATGTTTAGTGGGACACAAAAAGTCATGGCGATATTTTTAACCATGTTTAATACCGTTGCATATATAATAGGAGGTGCTTTTGGTCCGCCAACTGAACTTGGAGTACAAAACATAATATTAATTTTTATGCAATTATTATTTGCTGGAATCGTAATTATATTGCTCGATGAACTACTTCAAAAAGGTTGGGGTCTTGGCAGCGGTGTTTCTCTATTTATTGCTGCTGGAGTTGCTGGTCAAATATTTTGGAACGCTTTTAGTTTTATTGAAGCTCCAGGAGAAGGCCGTATACCAAGAGGCATAATTATTGCATTCTTTTATGTTTTATTTGATGACGATCCTGAGACCAATTTAGATGATATTTGGATACGAGGGCAATTACCGTCTCTATTAGGAATAATTACCACATTAGTTATATTTGTAATTGTTGTGTGGTTTGAAGGCACACGAGTTGAAATTCCGTTAGCTTATCGAGGCTATCGAGGTTTTAAAGGCAAATATCCAATGAAATTGCTCTATGTCTCTAATATACCAGTTATTTTAGTTAATGCTTTATATGCGAATTTATTGTTTTTTGGTCAATTATTAGCGGGACCACAGTCTGGGTTACGTGGTCAAGGTTACGATTTCTGGCTTGATTTATTCGGGACTTTCGAGAGACAGGAAACAGGGACCGGCACGGGAGGCTATCTCGTTCCGACCTCAGGTCTGATATATTATCTTTCGCCGCCGCTTGGGATAGAAGCATTAATGGACGATCTTTTACGGGCGGTCATTTACTTATTCATATTCATCTTTTTATGTATCAAACTTGGGAAAATATGGGTCGAAGTATCAGGTCTAGCGCCCCGCGATATAGCTCAGCAGATCATAGATTCAGGAATGATGGTTCCTGGCTTTCGCAGTTCGGCAAAAATCATAGAAGGGATACTTCAAAGATATATTCCCACATTAATCATATTAAACGGGATACTCATAGCGTTGTTAAGTTTTATGGCAGACGGTCTGGGGGCATTGACTTCGGGTACGGGACTTCTAATAGCTATAGGCATTATACACCAATATGCCGAGACGATTTCCAAAGAGGTGGCTGCCGAGCAATATCCATCAATGAGGGGTTTCTTAGGATTAGATTAAACTCTATTTCAAGGCTTTAAAAAAATCTCTAAAAAAAATATTAAAATAGTGTTAATATTATTAAGCATAACAAAATAAAATATTCAAAACTCTAAATATCATTACCATGTCGTTATTAAGCCCTCCTGATTCAATGTTTTTTATATTATTATTATCTATTATCATTGCCTTTGTAAGCGTTGGCTTGACAAAGTGGTTAGTTGACACTGAAGAACTTCAACGGAAACAAAAGCAAATAAAAGCTCACCAAGAAGAGAAGAAGAAGATTATTGAATTGGCTGAAATTGATGTTGGGAGATATCACAAACAGCGTAAAAAATGGGAACGTCGAGAGGAGATGCTCAAGAAAACGCAACAAGGTATGGCAATGCAGAGATTAAAACCTACATGCATTACCTTTCTTCCGATGCTTATCACTTTTATTATTTTAAGGATGTTCTTCGCTAATGATTCGGTTGCGTCAACACCAATGGGAAAAACTTTATATTCATTGCCTTTTTTAAATTTTTTCTTTAATATGGCATTTGCCGACGAAGGTTCTTGGATTGGCACCTACGCGTGGATCAATTTTACTGCCTGGTATTTCATTTGTTCGTTAGGTATTAATACCCTTCTTCAGAGAATCTTTAAATTACAGACACAAGCTTCGGGAGGAATGGAACAAATGTTTGGTGGACAGAAGGCTACTGCAATGCAGTTTCCTGATGTTTAATCAAAATTTTTTAAAAAATTATCATAGTTTAAAATATTTTCATTATTTGTTCACCCTTAAGAAATGGCGCAACGGGAGGGATTTGTTCGCTTTTTGTGAGATACAAAGTTCACATTGAACCCCCGAGTGCATTCGCACACTGGCTAATTGGGCTTTTGGCCACTCCAAGCCAGCGCCGTACCAGGCTAGGCAACCGTTGCGTAAGAATAAAAAAAAATAATATATTTATTGAGAAAATTATGGATTTAAATTATTTTATAGGTATGGAAATAGTTTGATTCATTATTTTTGTCTTTTTAGCTTTTTTAATAGCTGCTTCGACTTCTGTGTGGTCAGCTCCTTTTTCAATACTTATTAAATCAGGAGTAGGTTCTATATGATTATAATTAACACGTCGTCTTCGGACTCTTAATCCATCAACGAGTAAATAATTTTTATCTATTATATCAACGATTACAGCGTATTTGCCCGCTTCCCTTCCTCTTGTTTTTACTACTATTCTTCCAATATCGTAAATACTCATAATTCGTCACCAAATTATTTTTAGTAAATTAATCAATACTGGTTTAATTCCAGTAAAGACAAACAATCCTTTGTAAGATATGAAATATAATTAATAATAAATTTTTTATGATTTTAGAAAAATGAGTTTAAATAATTATTTTTTTAATCTCTTCAAGGATTTTATTTACAGCTTCTTCTACTGACAATTTTTCAGTATCTAAAATTAGGTCAAATATCTCTTTCGCTTTTTCCAAGTCATTTATTTTGATATTATAAAGTAAAATAAATCGTTCTGATTCTGATTTTTCTCGAAATTCAGTCTCTTTTAATTTTTCATCGTACGTCGTTTTATCTCTTTCAGCCATTCTTTTAA
>JBHLQY010000056.1:0-13774 GCA_048883105.1 Candidatus Thorarchaeota archaeon
GAGAGAGATCTCTGGTATTGGGCAGACAACGGTGATTATGAATCAGATCCTGATGAAGATGAGGTAGAAACTCCATTCATCGAAGATCCTGATGATGTAGTAGATTCATATTGGTATTTCTATGGAATGACAGAGGCTCTTTTTGCTCAAATTGAAATCATCATTGATGATTGGACAGACTGGATTGAGCTGACCGGGTGTAGTAATAATATTACAACCAAAGTCGCAATGACCAGCATCAATAATACATTTGGTTATAGTATAATTGCAAATAGATCATATAACGATGGTAGTGCTTGGGACTTGTTAAACTCAACACTTACCGCAAATCTTTTACCAACCATTCAAGCCCAAGCCGGTGCTGGTAGCGCACTTGCCACTCAATTCTTAACTATACTCGCAGCCGTTTTCCCAAACGATATGGTTGCCACTCTCTGGTATATGGTATGGAATGCTCTTAAATACGAGCTTCTTGAGTTCTTTAGAGATAAAGTTCCAGACAAAGCTGAATATTTAATTTCATTATTACGATCTGGTATTCCTGCCCACCAAGATGTTGGTAAGTGGCTTGATAAGATGGTCGAAGGATTTGATATTCCTGACGATGTTTTATATGGTGCTGATAAATATGAGCAGGTTGGATTGGATCTATGGCCTGCTACAAAGATAGCAGAAGAACAATTCTACTGTGACGTTTCTGTTAATGAAATGCAAGTTACGGTTGAAATAGAATGGGAAGATCTAGTCTATAGAGACCCAGGTGTGCTTGCATCTGGAGAACGAGATGATTATGAGATGATCTTTAGCTATAGTGATACTGGAGGTCAGAGTTCGGTGACTTACCAAAACGGAGATATATTTTACAAGACTGAAAGTCTTGCTCCAGTTATTCCTGGATATGAGATCTCAATCTTATTAGGTGCCGCTGCGATTTCTGCGATTTCACTTATCTACGTTGTCATGAAAAAGAGAAGGATGTAAACCTAAGTAGAAAATCCAAATTTATTTATTTCTTTTTTTTAAACTTTTCACTAATATAATAAATATCTTATAAGCCATTTTTGATTTATAACGTGTTTTTTTAAAAACGAAATTAAATAAGAAAGCGCCTATGTTTGAGATATAATCAATGGAATTGTACACCTTTCATCAAATATTTTACAAATAAATCTTATATATTGACTTAAATAAAAATCGGACCGAGATTTTGAAGGATCATTCGTTTCCATAGAATGGGATTAGACCGACATTATTAATATTCTATAATGATTTAACCTCAAAGTTTAAAAACAAGCTTAACTAATCAATATTTAAATTTAAAATATTTTTAAATTAATTTTATATTAATTAAAACATAAATGGAGGAATAAAAAATGGCTAAGAAAAAAGGAGGAGCCAAAGCCGAAGCCCTATTTGTTAAGAGCAAAGTTCGAGAATATATTAAATCAAAAGGATGTAATACAAGCGGAGATTTAATTGATGGAGATTCTCTTAACGATGCGATAATAGAGGTTCTTAACAAAGCGATTGGTAGGGCTAAAGCAAATGGCAGAAAAACCGTACAAGAAAAAGACTTGTAAGTAATTGATTAATAACATTAAATTTTATTTTTTTTTAGATCTATTTTTCTTTACTTAATTTTTTAAACACAAATTAGTAAATCAACACAGTATAAGATAATAAATTGTTGTTAAAACAAATAAAAAACAACACACACATAACCCTCGAAAATAAAGAATAAACTTTCCTTAAAATCGCCTTATCAAACAAACTCTTTTTTTAATAAAGGAAAACTTTATTCTTATTTCTTCTTTTTTTTATCACTTATCTTCTCTATCAACAACAAAAAATCCGATTGATAATACACTCTTTAATCTTTGAAGATTGTCGCGCAATTCTTTTATTCTATCATAGGGTCCTGATACAGCTATAATTTCCATACATTTTTCAAACTTTAAATGGATATGTAGGTTTGAAAGAATAACGTCTCCATAATGATGTTGTATATCTTTTGATAGGATTGAATCAGTTTGTTGAATATTTGCATATATAGGCTGAGAGATATATTCATGTGCGTGTTGATAATCATGATCATGATTATGTTTAGTATTTATCTCAGAATTCAGAATTTTGCGAACTTCATCAACTTTTTTGACATGCTCGTGGGACATTATCATTGTAATGCATCCAACAACGTTTCCTGACGATATAGGAATATTTTCTTCGCTAATCATGAAGGAGTTCATGGCCTTTCTAATACTATCGGATCTTGCCCATTTTCTTTTTTCTCTAAAAGATTCAAAATTTTCGTACAGCTTCTTTGAAAGAGAAACAGTAAATCGTTTATATTCTTCCTTATCTTCTTCCATTTAAATTCATTCTTTACTTTTAATTAAATTAGAACGCATTATGACTTTCTTATAAAGATAGCAATGGGTACACTTGCCTCGCGCCATTGAGCAATCTTACCAGAATATTCAAAATTCAATTTAGATCTCCCGTGATCACCTAAGATAATCATTAAAGAATTTTTTCTAAGTTGTTTATAATTACTTAAAATCCACTTATCAGTACGAAGGATTAACTTTTGAATTAAATCTTCTGGTGTTCTCTGTTTTAACCTTTGTTGTTGTTTGTGAAGGTTTTCAAAATCCAAATAGTGCATCCATGATAAATCATATCTATTGATTGCTTTAGCAGATTCCACCCAAGTAGACATGTCAGTTTCTTTGGACACTGAGAGCGTTCCACCATCATAACGTTGTAGATCTTTTTCTCTCGCAATAAAACACGATTTCCTACCGTTAGCATTAAGATATCTTAGTAAATGAAACCCATTAGGTTCAATTTCAAATCCTCCAAACATTAATTGGTGGAAAACGCCTAATGTATAAGGATTTTTTGTGCTTAAAAGCAACATAACTTCAGAGTTAGTTATCATGAACGAAGGTTTGAACATTGTAATCTCGAAAAGTCCGTAATTATCAATCATAATAAGGGTTATACGCTCTATTCCTTCATATTTATCTAAGATCATCTGAACTGGAGGTGGTATATCAGAAGGGGGCTGAATCCCCAGTAGACTTATGAGAGTTGCAGGTAATTGAGTTATATAACATTTTATTGTTTCCAGTACGCTCATTTTAAGTCTTACTTTTAAACCATTTTATTATTATTATAGTAATGAATTAAAAAAATATAAATTTAGTATTAAAAACTTTATAAATTAAAATACCCTTAAAATATTTTATTATGTTCGATAAAAATCAATCTTTTTTAAAATGAAATTATTATATATCGATACTACTAATTCTGGGATATCAGGCGATATGTTTTTAGCTTCACTTTTAGAGCTTGTTCCAGAACCAGATATTGTACTAAACGAATTAAAAAACTTGAAAGATTACTTACCAGATGTTTCTAAACTAAAAATAGAATTAATAAAGATCAAGCGATCAGGAATCAATATAAATAAACTTAAAGTGGAAATTAAAGAAAACAAGCATCAGCGAACAGCTAAAGTTTTGAAATCCTCGTTAAATAAATTTTTGGAGAGAAATAATTTTTCGAATCATGCTAAAGATTACGCTAATAAAGTATTAAATACATTAATTCAAGCAGAGGTAGATATACATGGTGGACTAATTGAAAATCTACACCTCCATGAATTAAGTTCTATTGATACATTAATAGATATAATTGGAGTCTCTAAAGCATTAGATATTTTAGGAGCTTTTGATAGTGATTTCAAAATATTTTGTAGTAAATTACCTTTAGGGGGAGGGACAATTAAAACTGCCCATGGAATCTTACCTATACCAGCTCCCGCAACTCTAAAAATCTTAGAAAAATCGAATTTAGTTTTAATTAATGGTCCTATTGAGAAAGAATTAGTAACACCTACGGGAGCCGCTTTGTTAGTGAATTTAAAACCACAAAATTTACCTTATGAAATGTATATTGAAAAAATAGTCTACAGTACAGGTCAAAAAGAATTTAATGATTTTTTAAATATCTTGCGTTTATATTATGGGGAAATGGAAGAGAGTGATATTTTTACTGAAACTCACTACCTAAAAGAACATATAGAACCAGTAACAATTTTAGAAACTAATGTTGATGATGTTTCTGGAGAGATTCTTGGGCACTTTATTAAAGAAATGGAAAATGAAGATATATTAGATTTACAAATTATTCCGAGTATATCTAAAAAAAATCGACCAAGCCATATAATAAAAATCTTATGTCGTCCAGAATACAAATTTGAATTAATAGAAAAAATTATTGACGAATTAGGTACATTAGGAGTAAGATTTAATACCATTAGCCGTGTTTGCGTCGCGAGAACAATTGAAAATATAGATATAGAAATAAACGGAAAAAATTACGATTTGAAATATAAAATTTCTTATATTGATACAGAAAACGAAAGAAAGATCGTAAATATTAAGCCAGAATACGAAAATCTCAGGAAAATTGCCAATGAGTCAGGGCTTCCATTGAAAAAAATTCTATATTTTGCTCGAGCAAAAATTCAGCAAATCTTTAACAAATATGGGAAATAAGGAAAAAAATAAAAAAATATTATGTGGTTGATAACACTAGCTTAATATTTATCTATATTGAACTTATTAAGATAGTATTCATCTTCAACCATTTGTTTTGAAAATTCTTTTAATCGATCAATTTCTTTTTGAATTTCTTTAGCTTTTCTTAATTTACCTAGTTCACGAAAAATTTCTGCTGCATCTTTAAATGTACTAATGCAACTATCGTAATTCCCTGAAACTTCAAGATCTTCGGCAAGAAACAATAACCCTTCAGCAACATCTAATTTATTTCCTAACTGTCTTTGGATTTTTAAAGATTCTTCGTGATACCTTAAACTTTCAACATATTGCTTAAAAATTGAATGAGTTCTGCCTAAAGCTCTTAATATTACTGCTTCTTCCTCTTTAAGATCGTTTTCCCTACAATGATTCAAAATTTGATTTAAAAATTGGATATAACTAGATTTATCTTTTGGATCAATATAGGAAATAGCTTTTTCATACGATTCTAACGAATTACTGATATCCCCATTTTCAAAAAATGACTTAGATTTTTCAAAAAATTCGTTGTTCATAATTGCGACCACTGGTCTCAACTTGAATACTTTTTTTAAATTAAATTTTTGATTTAAAAATTAGTCCAATAAAACATATATTGAAACTGATATTTATACTTAATGATCTTCTATTTGATTAAATATTTGTTTGAATATACCCATCTATTTCCCATTTTATGAGAAAAAATCCCATATTAATCCCACTCTAATTCAAGTTAAGCATCAATAGGGAAGATTTATATCTGTTTTTTTTCATATATATCATGGGTATGAATGATAAAAAATCCAAATCTGAATTGACAGATAGAATTTGGAAAATTAGGGATTATATTCAAGAACTTGAAAATGATAAGGAGGACATCATCGATTATTTAACATCTAAAAATAATTCTGATGATGGTGCCTATAATGTTTGGATCACTGATGTTAAAGAATTTTATTACAACACTGTTTCTGCCTGGGAAATGTTGAGAGCTTTTTCAGAAGGAAAGGAAAAAAATTTAGATAATTCGAAAGGTTTTTTATATGCAGCAAAAAATCGGTTAGCTCAATCTATTAGTGAGCTTAAAACCTTTAAGGATGATATTGCTGATAAGCTTGGTGAAAAAGCGTCAAATGATTTTAAAAAATGTTGGGATGCCTTTTCTTATGAATTTAAAATCTTGACACAAAAAAAAGAATTAAGAACGCCATTTAAAAAAATTGTTAAGGTGTCTGATTTAGAATATCACCTACCCTGTTCTGTCTGCGGAAGGATTTCTGTGATTTATAAAATTGGATATGGAAGATTTGATAAAAAAGAATCATTGGTTTTCCGAGGAATTACACACGAGAGATCTCTAAATATTAGTCTTGCTGAGAAATTATTTAAAATCTTGAAAAAAGAAGATCTTTCTATGGTTCATGATTTTATGAAAAAGTATCACGATTATGAAGGTTTAGATGCTTATTGCCCCAATTGTGACAAAATCTATTGTTGGGAGCATTATGATGCAGAAGAAGTGTTTGACGATGGCTTTTACGACTGTACATATGGAACTTGTCCAAATGGTCATAAAAGAATGATTGATGATTAATCATATTTTTTTAAAACTCTAAAGGAAACGTACCATATTTCTTGCCAGCATTTAAAAATGCTCTAATGTTGTCTGGAGGCGTTTTAGGAGCCAGATCACACGAAGTACTAAGTAAGAATTTACCTCCTCCCCCCGCATCTTGAATACATCTTTTTGCTTCTTGTTCTACCTGTTGAGGAGTACCATATCGCATGATCTCTGTTGAGGCATTTCCCATCAAAACAATAAACTTTTTGCCAAATTCTTCTTTTGCTTTTTTCATATCAACTATATCAACACTGATTGCTAGAATTTTTCGGATTCGAGTAAGAAATTTCAATATTTGGAAAGTTTCTCCACAGATATGAATCATGAATGCTGGAGAATTCACTTTTCTAACAATTTTCTTTAAGTTTGGGACGGCAAATTCTTGAAAAAACTTTGGGGATATACAAGTACATGATGCGCTTGGGTCACCAATTGCGATTAAATCGACACCTTGCTCCATCTGTGCGTTTAAAAATTCAATAATTGAATCGGTGCTTATTTCAAGAACTTTATGAACAAGATCGGGATTTTTTATCATATTTCTCATTAAATTTTCCATTCCCCAGATTGAACCTGCTGCAGTAATTGGACCTTCCACGCCTCCTACTAAAATATAATTAGTTCGCTCAAGTTTACGCGCAAATATTTTACAAGTCTCAATTATTTGAGGCATTCTGCCATCTATTCGAGGATCGGTTGTTTCTAAGGCTTCAATTTCATCAGCTGTAATAACTGCTGGGATTTCATGAACGGGAATTACATCTGGCATATATGTTAAAGTTGCTCCCAAAGCCTCTCCTATAATATTCAAATCAGAATAGGTAACAACAAAAGGCAAATTGTATTCTTTGGCGACATATAATTGTGCTGCTGCATGCTTTTTGCCATCCTTCATTATTTCATGAGCCAGAATACCCGTTTTATTGTGGTATGCCCAAATAGGATAACCTAACATAATTGGGTAAGTAGGTATTGATGAACCCGATTCTCCAAACAATCCTCGTAAAATGTCAGATTGCAACAGATCTTCCAGTTCCATCATTTATCTCTCGCTAAAAAATATTTATCTAATAACATTATAGCAGATGGTGCGTCTTTACAATAGATTACATCTATTGTTTCGGCAAATTTTTCGTTTGTAGCCGCACCTCCAATGATAATTTTAAGTTTTTTATGAAGTCCTTGTTCTTTCAATAAATTTACCAACTCAATAATACTCTCTAAAGTTGGATTCATTAAAGTTGATAATGCTAAAGCATCCGCTTGATTTTCTTTAACCGCTTGTATGAATGTCTCAGCCTTTACATTTCGTCCACAATCAATCACCTTATAACCAGATGTTTCCAAAAAGATTTTGGTTAAATTTTTACCAATATCGTGAATATCTCCACGAACTACACCAATTACTATAGTTGCTTTTTTTTCTAAGTCTTGGCCCTCCAAATGTGGTTTAAGAATTGCTAACGCATCGTATAAAGCATCAGCTGAAATAATTATCTCAGGTAAAAAATATTCCTTTTCTTCGTATAATTTTCCAACAATTTTCATACCTTCATTCAAACCATTAAGGATAACTTCATTAATATCCAATTCATTCTTTACTACTTCCTTAGCTAATAGGATTGCTTGCTCAGAATCCCCTTCTACAACTGATTTAGTCAACTTTTCTATTAAATTCATGGAAAAACTACAAATTTGAATTTTTTTAAATGATTGTTATTCAATAATAAACTTTAATAATTTTTAATGAAATAACCATAAATTATTCACTAATTTCATTTGCTATCAATGCTGCTGAAGCACCAGCTCCGAATCCATTATCAATATTAACAACTAATAAACCAGGTGAACATGATTGGAGCATTGTTGTTAACGCTCCTTTACCCTTTTCACCCATACCATATCCACTCGAAATAGGCACGCCTATTACAGGTATATCCACTAAAGCAGCCACAATGCCAGGTAAAGTTCCTTCCATTCCAGCACACACGATGATAACATGTGCTCCTTTTTTAATCATATCGCTAAGTGGTGTAAAAATTCTATGTACACCAGCTATTCCTACATCATAGCTTGTTAAAACTTCGCATCCCATTGCTATTGCTGTAGCTTTTGCCTCCTCAGCAACCAGAATATCTGAACTCCCTGCAGTGATTATTCCAACAATCCCCCCTTTCTTAGTAAAATTGAATGATTTTTCTTTAATAATTATAATTTTACCTAACTCGTTTATCTCTATGTCATACTTAACCTCATTTCCAAAGGTCTCGATGATAATTTCTCTTTGTCTTTCAATATATCGAGAGATTATTGCAAATTTATTTGTTTTCAAAAAACGTTCAATAATATCAATAATAGTTTGAGGTTCTTTATTTTGAGCCAATATAACTTCAGGAACACCAGTTCTAGTCTTTCGAAAAACATCTAATTTTGCTAAATTTCCTATATCTTCCACTAGATTAGCTTTTAGAAGTTTCTCAGCTTCCTCGATTGAGTATTCCTTTTCAAGTAATTTTAATAAAATTTCCTTAATATTATCCATTACATATCGTTTACAAATAAGATTTTAACTTTTTATAATAATTTCTTTCAATTTAACTTAATAGTTAAATCTTTTATTCTTTTTAAATTTAAAAAAAGATAATAAGAATTCAAAATAATCATAAAATGAAACTTTCTTAATAATATAATCCTAATCTAAAGTGATGAATTAATGAAGATAGATTATACGTCCTACAAAGATGTGGATCTAAAAGGAAAAAAAGTACTTATGCGTGTCGATATCAATTCCAACATTGATGTGGAGATTAATAAAATAAGAGATTCACCAAGAATTCGAGCATTGGTTCCTGCTTTAAATGAGATCTACAATGAAAGTGCTGTAATTATATTAGCACACCAATCTAGACCAGGCAATCCAGATTTTACTGATCTAGATATTCATGCGAAAGAAATTGAGACACAACTTGGCCGTCCAGTAAAATTTGTCAAAGATATTTATGGCGAGGAGGCGATTAGTGCTATTAAAGAACTTAAACCTGGAGAAGTTTTAGTGTTAAATAATGTTCGAAAATTTGAAGACGAAATGAAAGGGTATAAAGATTTCTCCGAAGCAGAAAATACTGCTATGATCCAAACTTTATTCCCATTAGTGGATTACGTTATTGTTGATGCATTTGGTGCTGCCCACCGAGCGCATGCTTCAATCGTGGGATGGCCAAAAATGTTAGCAGGTCCTATTACTGACAAGGAATTAGAAAATTTGAAAAAAATAATGGAAGAACCTGAAAAACCAATGGTAATGCTTATTGGTGGGGCGAAAGCAATAGATAAATTTAAAGCGATGAAATATAACTTTGACAACAGAAAATTAGATTATGCTTTATGTTCTGGATTGACCGCGATTTTAATTTTTGAAGCACTAGGGAAAAATATGGGTGAGGTAAATCGCAGAATAATTGCCAAGGAGTTAGAAGCTAATAAAGATATGATTGTAGCAGCTTATGAAAAATACAAAGATAAAATTATTCTCCCAGAAGATTTAATCATTGATGACAATGGAAATAGAAAAGCTATTACTATTGACGAAGCCGGGTTATATAATACCACAACTGGAGATATTGGCCCAAAAACGGTTGAAAAGTTCAATGAAATAATTCTAAAATGTAAAACCATAGTAGCAAATGGTCCACCAGGAATTTTTGAGCAAGAAATTTTCCGTAAAGCGACAAATGAAATGGTTGATGCAATGGTAGATGCTACGAAGAAAGGAGCACTTACTATAATTGGAGGCGGAGAAATGGGTGCTGCCGCAGCAATGGCAGGAAAATCTGAGGATGTTTCCTTTATTTCAACTGCTGGAGGGGCTATGCTTGAAATCCTTTCTGGAAATGACCTTCCAATGATAAAAGCCTTAAGAGAGAAGAAATTATAAATATAAATTAATATTTTTTATTTTTTTTGTAGCTTATTTTTAAAAGTTATTTGTCAATACTAATAGAGATTTTCTACCATAATTATTCAATCAATAACCTAACTAAATTTATGAATAAGTGGTCTACTTACAATAAATTTAATAATTAGAGAATGATTCTTTAATAGTAAAAGTTTCATTTCAAAAATAACATGGGCGTGTTTTTTAGGGCGCGTGTGATGTTGCCAAAAAGGTGCATTCGCGAAGTCTAGCCCGGTATGACGTCCGCTTGACGTGCGGAAGGTCGCGAGTTCAAACCTCGCCGCGCCCACTATAATATTTTAATCACATAAACAGGAGTAATAAAAAGATTGCCGTTAAGAATTCGGTGGGCTCAAAAAGAATACTTCGGCATTGCTTTAATGTTATTTGGGGGATGCGGTATAATCCAAGTATTTTTTATTTTTGTAGCTCAATATTTTTTAAGTATAGGAAATTATTTAGTAATTATTTTGATTCCAACAGGAGCTACTTTTGCTTTATTTTATGCTTCAATAGTTATATTTGATAGTTATGCTCAAGTGCAGCGTAAGAGAAAAATAAAACGCCGTTTCGGTAAAAAGATATTTGATAAAGCAAGATTTAAAAAATACCTTGAATTTCCAGTTATAAGACCATTATTAATTATTTTTTTAATATTTACGCCTCTCTTCTTTATAGCTTATTTTATAAGCAACATCTGGTTTAATAACATTATATCCTTTATAATTGCTGAAAATATTGGGACAATTGTCTGTATTTTAGTTTCTAACTTAATTGAAAAATATTATGCTAAAGTTCAGAGATATTAGACAAATATATAAAAAATAGCTCACACATAATTTTATATATAAAAAGTATATCTCGATAATAGTTAAATTATTATATTTTCAATAAGATAATATGTTTTAATTCCACTTTGTAATATTAATGCTGAACTCATAATTTATGGAGGATATTAACAATAAAATATGTCTCAAAAGGTACGAATTATTTGTCCATCGTGTAAAGGAGTCGGATTCATACAAATCTCAGAAGATACTATGAAAAATGTCGAAAGGGGTCTACTTGCAATTAATATTGCAACTGGGGCCGTATGTGAACATAGTTTCATTGCATATGTAGACAAAAATCTTAATGTGAGAGATTATTTTATAGCCGATTTCAAAATCGAGGTGCCAGATATCGCTTTACCTGGAGAGATTGAAGATAAAAAAATTCCTTCTAAAGACGTAATTAATTTAGATTTAATCAAACTTAATATGTCTGCACTATTGCTTACTTATATAATTAAATCAATTTTCACTAAACAAAAAATTGTACTAATCTCTGAACAAGAATTTTTATACGAGCATATTAAAAATTTTTTCAGTTTCATTACTCGAGATACTTTTAACGTTGACATTGAAATTATGACTAAGAAGGATTACAAAAGTAATAAAAAAAAGTATAAAAATCACACGGTATTCGAGAACAATGAAATTGTTAATAACCCTAATAATTTCATCGATATAAAAAAGCTAAAAGTGGAAAGACTTCTTATTCAAACTTTTTTATCTGAGTTTGATTTATCGTATAGCTATATTCTCTTAAAAAACGAGATTCGTAAAGCATATCAATTATCAAAATCCATAATTGATTATGCTAGTGAGCAAAAAATAGACCTCAATTTAAAGATAATTGTTGATTACGTAACAGAAAAATATAACATCAAATTACAGAAAGCATACTTAAATTTTGTAATTGATATCATTAAATCTTATTTTGAGGTTGAAGTTAGTGAAACATCGGATGTTTCTGATTTCCTTGGGTTTATATAGATCTGAAAAATAGGTATTTATTAACTAAAGCAGTTTAAAAAAATATAGAAGAAGAAAATGCGCCCTCCGGGAATTGAACCCGGGTCACCAGGTGTTTACAAGCCAAGAACACTCTCGGGTTATGGCAACCTGGTATACTTACCACTATACGCTATTCAGTATGTGAACAGCTCTATACTAAGAGCGCCAATCTTTTAATGGTTTAAATATATTAAATAATTAAAAGTTTTTTTTCTTAAGTGTTGTAGAAAAAAAAATTTAACTTAAAAAGTTGTCAATTAGACCTTTTTTTACTTTAAGAAAATTTCCTTCGATTAAAAAAATTAAAATTTAATGAATTTAAGAAAGAAAGTTCTAATCATTAAACAACTTTACTTATTACTTGCTTAAGTGGATTAGTAATTATAAAATCTTCTAATTCTTGTACACTATTAGGGAGTCCTTCACGCACTCCTACTTCCATACATTCAAGTGCTGCCATCGCCGTAGCCATTTTTGATGTTTTTTCTAACGAGAAATTATTTAAAGTTGAAATTAAAATGCCGCTTAAAAACGCATCGCCAGCTCCTGTAGTATCCTCTATGGTCCCTTCAAAGATGCTGCTATTTATAATCGTATTTCCATCTGATATTATACTTCCATTAGGACCATCTGTGATAGAAATTAATTGAACTCCCATATCTAAAAATGTATTTATCATTAGTGTTTTTTTCTTTTCACCCGTAAATTCTTGAGCTTCTTCCGTATTTAAAGAAACTACATCTGAATTGGAAATTAAAATTTTTGCCCATTTTGAGGCATTTTTTATAATCGACATACTTGGAGCAGCAAAAACTTTTCCTCCACGATCCCTTGTGAAAGAAATAGCTTTTTCTATTGCTCGGCATCCATCATCGGTGGTTAATGATGTCCAAGAAAATGCCTTTATGTTTTCAAATAATTCTGGTTTAACATCTGAGGGTTTTAATAAGTTATTTGCCCCTTTGTATGCGAGTATACTTCGATCTTTACCCCATTCTGTTCGTAATATTATTGATAGCGCAGTTGTATCTTCGTCAGTCTGAATTATTTGAGATAAATCAACACCTCGTTTTCTTAAATCGTCTAAACATATCTGTGCAGAAAAATCATTCCCTAAGATTCCAATATAAGTCGCATTTAAGCCTAACATCGAACAATTTGCTGCGATATTTGCACCTGACCCTCCAGGAACGAATTTTACGTTTTTAACATTTAACTTTCGAGAGTATTCAATTGCAGCGTACTTCTTTACAATATCTCTATCCAGTAATTCAAAGCGTAAAATATCATCAATTTCAATTATCACATCTAAAGTGCAACTTCCTATAGTAATTAATTCTGGATTCAAAATGCTCACTCATGAAATACTTTATGAAGTTAATAAATAATTTAAAAATGCTCTTTAATCTTAAAAAGTTTTCTGAGACTTTCTAAAAAGAGAGAAACAACAAAAAATGTGTTAATTAATCGGTATTCATTATTCGTTGGATTTAAGACGGTCCAACTCTGCTTCTAGATCTTTGATTTTTTGATCTCCGCCTGAAGTAGAAGGTAATGCCACGCCCGTTTCTATTCCTATTTCAGCATCAACCTCAGCTAAGAATTGATCTACCGTTTCATCAGTCACCGCTGTATCCATACTCATATCTGTCATTGCATCTGTGGTTATATCTTGTGTAACCTCAAAATCTTCAATGTCCATATTAATAGAGCTCATTAAATCAGTAATTTGAGGTATAGATAAATTTCTTTTTAATCCTGAAACAGATTG
>JBHLQY010000056.1:13874-16698 GCA_048883105.1 Candidatus Thorarchaeota archaeon
ATAAAAAAAGGTTTAATTTTATGAGTTCAAGTGATTCTAAGCTGTTATTGTATGCAAAACAAGAAGCGAATCAAGCGATTACTCTGGAAAAAGCTGGTAAATATCATCAAGCGATTAATAAATATGAAAGGGCTGCCGAAATCCTAATACAATTCTTAAAATTTAATAAAAATCCTATGATGCGTCAAACAGTTCAAAAAAGTGTAGAGGATTATATTAATCAAGTTAAAATTTTAAAAATGAAAGTTGGTGGTCGCTCTATAACTCAAGGAACTCCTTCAAGGCCTTCTAAGGATAAAACAATGGGAGAAGGTGTTAGTGATGAAGAACAAGAATTACTAAATATGATTTCTGGAACTATAGTTACTGAATCTCCAAAGGTAAGATGGATTGAAATTGCGGGATTAGAGAACTGTAAACAAGCTTTAAGAGAGGCAATTGTCTTACCTATGGTAAAACCAGAATTATTTACTGGAGCTAGAAAACCATGGTCAGGAATTTTATTATTCGGACCACCTGGATGTGGAAAAACCCTACTTGCTAAAGCCGCTGCAACTGAATGTAATGCTACATTTTTTAGCGCTTCTTCAGCCGATTTATTAAGTAAATGGTTAGGAGAAAGTGAAAAATTAATTGGAGCGTTGTTTAAAATCGCAAGATTGAAAGCCCCAAGTTTAATATTCATGGACGAAATTGATTCAATTGCAACTAAAAGAGGAGAAGGTACCGAGAGTGGAGGTGAAAGACGCGTAAAGACGCAACTTTTAAGCGAGATTCAAGGACTAAAAACGAGTCATGATAAACCTTTACTTGTTTTAGGAGCAACAAACCGACCTTGGGATCTTGATAATGCAATGTTATCTCGTTTTGAGAAAAAAGTATATGTACCTCTTCCTGATGTGCCAGCGAGGGCAGATATATTTAAGATTCATACAGCAGGTGTGAATTCTGCGTTAGATGATGAAGATTATATAGAACTTGGAGCTAGGTCTGAAAATTATTCAGGAAGAGATATTGCAAACGTATGTCGTGAGGTTATAATGCTCCCCATTCGAGAATTAGATATGAGTGGTTTATTAGAAAAGTCAGATCAGGAAATAAACGTACGAGATATAACGTTGAATGATTTCAAACAATCTCTTAAAAAGGTTAAGCCGATGACGACAGCTGCCATTTTGCAACAATATGATAAATGGAAAGACGAATTTGGAGAATAATTAAAAAAACAATAATTTATAATTAAAAAATGGAAAGAGAGAAACCTAGGGAAAAACTTAAAGAAACTGAGCTTGAGGCACTTAGAAGAGAGCTTGCGAGATTAAGAGAATTAAAGAGACAAAAAGATTTAAAAGAAGAAGAAGAAGCTATACAAAAAATTGCGGCTTCTACCGAAAACGAAGAAATTAAATCTGAGGCTCAATACGAATCTAAAGTAGACGATATAGAAAGTAAGCTAAATGAAATTGATAAATTTTTACTTAAACAATTTGAAGATATTGATCAACTAACTTATGAACAACATGCTGATTATATAGAGAAGCAGCTTCATGCTCTAGAAGAGGAGATAATAGGTGAAAAAGGAGTTATAGAGAAGGAATTAAGCCCTTATGAGGAATTATTAAATGTATACCCATGGCTCGAAGACCCAAAGTATGAATTTATGTACTCTATCCCAAACAAAAAGAAAAATCCAAATGATTATGAGTCGTGGAAAGTCGAGTGGTCAAAAGTTACGTTTGACTACGCCAAATATGCAATACTTCATATTATATATTTGAGGGAAGTAATTTCTGAAAAACCTTTTTCAAATTTTCAAAATCGTCAAGAAGCAATAAAAGAAATTGCAGAGGAATTAGTATCTCAAGAACTCGCTAAATTTATATCAAAAAAGAAAGATAAATTAAGAGTTTATTGGAAAACTCTTGATATTTGGGCAGATAACTTATATGATTGGGCGATTGATTCCGGTAAGGTGGGACCAATTTTAATATACGAGATAAGAGAATCAGACCAAAAAGGGCTCAATTCTCTTCCAAAAGATGATTTAGAAGAAGTATTTAGAATTTTATCCAAGGATGATAGAGGTACTATTATCAGATCGGATGATGGGGAAATTGCTTTTAAAATTAAGCTAGAATAAATTTTATTTAATTGAAGGAAAATACCATTGTTTTCCTGTTAAAAGGGACTCTCTAAATTTTGCAACCCCGCTTTCTTCAAGCGATTTTAATACCTTTAAAGCTCGATCTTGAGACCAATTAAATTCCGAGCATACGCTTTCAACTGAAAGATAGTCTTTTTCTTTTGCCAATTCAACCACTTTAGCTTCATCTCCTGTATATTGAACTGGGAAGAAATGAATTATAACGACGCCTGAATCTAGTTCTCTTACATCATCGATAACTTTAGTTTTTTTTAAAATTCTCATTGCCTTTATTAAATCCTTGATTTCAACGTTCCCTTTTAAAATTCCAGTGTTTATTAATTCAAAAACTTCAGAGATTGGCATTATCCCTCCTGTCTCCTCTTTACGCATTAATACTCGTTGATAGGCAAGCATGCCTAAATTTTCGATGTCCAATTTTTTAGATTTTATTAAAACATCTGATTCATAGATTTGTTCTTTTATTATTTTGGAAGAAGGTATATTATACCGCTCTTGAAGTAATTTAACTTCTCCTTTTAATTTCGGGTTCAAAGCTAAAATCACACCGTGTCTTTTAGCCAGTTCTCTTAGTCTTTCCTTAGTTAGATTTTCAACAGAAGCTTTTGCTTTAATTTCTTTAATTTTTAGTTCAGCCGCTTTCTTTTTCATTGCCTCTTT
>JBHLQY010000057.1:0-16582 GCA_048883105.1 Candidatus Thorarchaeota archaeon
TATTTAGATACCAATGAAAGAAAGATCATAGAAAGTTTTAAAGAAACCATAACAGAATATTATAAAATCTTAAAGAATCTTAATATAAAAGCGGAGTTAAATTAGAATGTTTAATTTGTGCGATATAGAAATTTATCCGATGTGTTTTATTGAGAGAAAATAAAAACTGTTTAATTTTAGTATTTGCTTTTTAATACATTTAAATATTTAAAAACTAATAACAAATTAAGAAGTTTTAAAAAATTTTATATTCATAAAAATATACTATTTATTGTATTACTTCTTTTTAATCAACAACGTAAAATTTTTATGGTTTTCTATGGTTAACGCAACTACGATTTTTATTAAAAATCGACGAGATAAAAGTAAGATTATTAAAGATGCGATTTTTGCTTTCTCTGGTGGGCGAAAATCTATTTTAATCAAAGGTGAAGGTGAAGAAATATCAACTGCAGTTGAAATTGCCGAGATTCTAAAAAATCGATTATATCCTGGTATAGAAATAGAAAATGTGTCTTTGGGAAGTCGTCCTTTTTACGAACGCAAGCAGAGAGGCTATATTAATAGAAATAAATCAACCCAAAATAAAAAGGATATAATTTCTAAAATCGAAATTTTACTTAAAACTAAATCTTACATGTAATTCTATGACATTTGAAAAATTAAGTTGTGATTTATGACAATTGGTTTTAAGAATTTAGGACCTATGATTAAGGAGCTACGATTACCTGTTGTATGTGAAAAATGTGGTAATTATATCTATAAGATGTGGTTTTACGATGAAAATTCTAAAGATAAGGAAAAAGTCGTTTTTGTTTGTAAAAACTGCCATAATAATTCAAAAAAATAGGAAATTCTAAATTTTATAATTATTAGTATTATCCAATTTTTTAGCTACTTTTCTCTGTTTTTTTTTTCTAAGTCAACTTTTCTTGACTGAGTTTTAATTTATATATTATTAAAAATAAATCTCATTTAAAAAGAAAAAAAAGTTGTTAAAATTTAATATCTTGGTGAATATATTAGGCCGGATTCATAAGTTTTTTAGAAGTTATTTTTGATGCTGTATAAAGAAATAGATATTGCCGATAGCTAATACGATGAGCAATGTTGTATCAAAAGCAACTGAAGCTAAAGCAGTTGGGGAGAATTGTGTAACAAAAACGCTCCATATATTTACTATAGCCAATGAAATAAGCCATATAATTGAGAATTCCACGAAGATTTTCACATTTTCCCAATCAGTCTCTCTATATGCCATCACTGACATAATGGTCAAAGTAAGGAGAGTTATGCCAAGAATTCTACCGAAGATAGGATCAAAATAAGGCCAATCAACCATTACCCAATATATCTCTAATATGATTAAGTAAATAATAGTAAATATCAAACCTAATATACTATTAATTAGGAACCATAACTTTAACCATTTTGAAATTTCTTTAGCCATCTTATTTAATCACTCTCATAGAATCTTTTTAAATTTGCTTTGGAAAACATTTGTTAAACTTTTTGATTAAAGAATTTGTAATTGAGGTTACGATATTAGTCAATATAAATATGTATGCTAAAAATGTTTCAAAAGAATTACCTAAATCTTAAAATAAGGTCTATATATCGCTTACTGTTTATTTCTAAAAACAATTAAATATTTTGCTTTTTTTTCTCTCTATTTTCAATATATTTATTCCAATCAAAAGCTAGAATAAAGAACATTAAAGTCAGAGTCATTAAAAGCATAAGAGCTTCTGTAACAATGCTAGACACATCATTCGTTTCTATTCCTAAGAAAGTATATCCTATCATGATTAATATTGGCAAAATACAATAAAAAATTGTTGTAACATTTTTTCCAATCCATCCAGGTAGAATGCATTTCCAAAAAGGATATTTTATCATACTTAGACCCGCAATCAAGAAATCATCAGGTATGGGAGTGGCAGCAGCTAAAAAAATATATAACCATGTTCTTTTTGGATTCGCTAACACTAACTTTCCAAAACCTTTCATATTTTCGAGAGTGTAAGAATGCCGTTTTTCAGCTATTTTTCTTGCTCCAGATCCAATCAGATAACTTGTATATTCTCCCAATATGCTTCCCAGACCACCTACAAGTGCAATTCCCATGATTTCTAACCAAAAAGGAGTAAAAATAAGAATCTCATTGACGCTCATTCCCAAATTTCGGTATCTAATATATAATGAATTAGAGAGAGAAAATAAAACAAAAGGAAAAGGTATTGGAAATCCAACAGATGCAGAACCAATCAGACATATTATGAATGCAATTAAAAGAGCCCATAAATAATTTGGTCCTTCAGTAAGATTTGCAATTTCTTGCCTTCCTTTTATTATTATGTTTTGAATATCTGGCACTAAAAAAAATAATACAAGATAAATTACTACTGCTAAATAAAAGAATGTAAAAACAATAGTTAAATTCTTTCCAACACCCATTCTTAGAAGTAACTCTTATATTTTTTATCTTAGTTTTTATTTCATTTTAAATATTTTGGTGTTCAATCCATTTCTTGCAGATAAAATTTCTTCACTAATAGTAATTTTACCAACTTTGTTTACTTTATTTGGCATTTCTAGATTTTCAATAACTATAATCAATTCATCTGTTTTCGGATTATAAACCAAATCGCCTTTTTCAACATCTTTAATAGATTTTGGATTTATACCTTCTATTAAACCCAAACCAGGAAGCGTCCAATATTTCTTCGATCCAAAACTAAAACGTCCTCTTAGTACAAATGGCATCTTATCAAGTATAGCATCAGCAGAAATCGGAGCAAAAATACGGTCAATATAACCGTTTAAAGGTGTTATCCCGAAAATTTCAATCTTGATAGGGATATCTCCACCTGATTCTGACATATTCTATAAATAAAGTAAATAAATATATATATTATTTCAAAAAAGTAAAAGTTTTAAATGTTTTATTTTGGCAAGGAATTTTGTATAATAGGAAGATTTAAATAACTAAAAAAAGATATTATATGTGGACAATAGAAGATATGCAATGGTTAAAATGCGTAAACACAGTCTGAGCTGTTGAGCTGTATTACGAATATTTTTAATCGGTTCTTAATTCTCGACAATTTTTTATTAACAACCTTAGTACATTTTAACAAAAAAATTACTCCAAAGATTTATATATTCCTTTATTACCCTTGTACAAAAGTACATTTTAATAAAGAATTACACAAAATTAACTAAATACGTTCCTTATAACTTTTAAGATTAGAGACAAAGCAACTTTTTTACTTTGATCTCTTGTCGATTTAAATAGTTATTTCTAATACCCGAGACAATTAACCCTTTTGAAAAAACAAAATAGAAGCTTTGATTTCGTAGGATAATTGTCAGATCTTAGAAAAATAACCATCTAAATTCCTTCGAAACAAAAATCCTTTGAATTATCGGAGCTTCTATTGTCCTCTTTTTTTCTTCTTTTTGAGAGATTATTAAATATATTTAAATCTGTTTCATAATCAATATCGTGAAAATTGAATTTTTTTTCTATTTTCATTGCAATAATCTCACTTCCATTTCTTATCATATGATTTATAATTTCTCTAATTGTATTTACCGAAAATTTTTTCTCAACGTTTTTAATCCGGTTAATAAAATCAAAGGAAAATATAAAAACAGGTATTAATTGTCTTATAAAATCTGAATCAGAAAAGTCCTGTAAAATATCTTGTTTAATTTGTCTTATAAAGTATTTAAAATCTTTTTTCTCAATATCAGCGATTGAAATTGATTTAGATTCTTGTTGTTCTTTTAGAGCGCTAACTATCATTTCTCTATAAAAGATTAAAGGATATTTTTGAGTAAGATTGAAATTATTCACAATAATACTAAAAATTTGACCTAGTAGCTTAAATTGAAAAATTGTGTCTCCAGGAATTACAATATATGTGAAATTCCTCTTAAATATATTTTTATTCTTAGTAATGGTTAGAAATGAATATAACGGTCCTAATTTATATTGATTGCCGGAATCTATTATTACTAGTTTTTCTTCAAAATTAGAATTATAATTCTTTATTGAGGAAATACATTTATCAATCTTAGTTCCCAAATGACCTTTTACTATAGCGATTCGATGAATTCCTAATTCAATTAAACTAGAAATTGTATGCTCTAAAATTGAAATATTATTTAATCCTTTAATTTTTATCAATGGTTTTGGGATGTTCCTAGTAATTTCTTTAAGTCTGATTCCTTCTCCAGCACATAGAATTATTGCTATAATTTTATTTTTCAAGACTATTCTCTCGTCGTGACTATAGTTCTGCCGTCCAAATCAATTACAATAGTGTGTTCTTCTTGAGCTACAGGAGCTCCAGTTCTTTCCACTAAAATTGGATAATGATCAAGTATTTTTTTTCTTAAAAACGAATCTATTATTCTATTAATTTTAGTTTTAGGGATGAGATTATTATTTTCGAGGAAACGAGGTGAGAATGGAAGATGTTTACAATGTTTCTCAATATTATTCATAAATCCTTGTTCTTCATAAGGTATATTTTTCTTAATTTTTTTAACAAATCGATAAATGTAAGAGCGTGGTCCATTGTCAACTCTTCCTACTCCAGAAGTAGCAAATGGTTCACACGCATAGGCATCGCCAGGCTTTAAAACTTGATTATGAATTTTCTCTTTGTAATTTGGTATAAATGGTCCTGCATGTAAAATGTATTGCTTTAATTCATGACCCCCTAAATTTACAATTGGTCTTAAACCATGTGCGATAATTCTATTTGCGATAACTTCACCCAATTCATATAATTTGATACCTGGTTTAAAAATCTCAATCGCAACTTCAAGACCTTCTTTTGCTGCATCGACATAATTTTGAAGTTCAGGGTCGTTATCAATATTAATTGTAAAAGCTGAATCCGCTATATATCCATTAAAGTGGGCCCCAATATCAATTTTTAATAAACCCATCTCGGGGACGACCGTATTATCATCAATAGGAGGGCTATAGTGAGCAGCAATTTCATTTAAAGACATATTTATCGGAAAAGCCAAGGCACATCCATTATTTATTATCTCAGCCTCACATCTATTGGCAATTTCTAAAAATAAAGCACCTGATTTTGTAATTTCGCGAGCTAGCTTTTTAGCAGCGATTACAGCTTTTCCAGCTTTTATATAATCTTGGAGATAATCTTCACTCATTTTTAATAAATATTAAATTAAATAAAATGGATTAAGGAGTTAATCTATCTGGAGTTCGCGGATACATCACGCTTTCTCTAATATCTTTCAATCCACATAAAAATGTGACCCATCTTGCTATACCTAGACCTACACCAGCGTGAGGTGGCATACCAAAATCAAATGTTCGAAGATGCGACTCAAATGAGGCAGAATTTAGCCCCTTTGCTTCAAGCGCTGCAGTTAATTGTGTTTTATTATGAACCCTTGTCCCACCTGACGTTAATTCTAACCATCCCATTTGTAGGTCGAATGATTCACTGTATTTTGGATCTTTTGATGGCATAATGTAAAATGGTTTAATTGACATGGGCCAATGAGTGATGTAATAATATCCTGTTAATTCTTCTCCTAATTTTCGATAAGCTTCCGTCGAGATATCTTCGCCCCATTCAATTTCTATTCTAAATTTAGTATTTATTAATTCTAAAATCTCGTCGTAAGTATATCGAGGGAAAGGAATTTCTGGGATTGTTGTCTTGTTTTCCATTTTTAAAAACTTTAGCGCATCCATTTTATTCTTTCTAATATCTTTGATAACATTATGAATTAACTCTTCTAAAATCTTGAGGATATCACTCATATCTGCAAAAGCCATTTCGATATCTAGAACAAAAATCTCACATAAATGCCTTTTTGTACGACTTTTCTCAGCTCTGAAACAAGGGCTAATTTCAAAAACACGTTCATATACACCACTTAATTGTTCTTTATATAATTGGGCTGACTGTGTTAAAAAGGCTTCTCTCTCAAAATACATAATCGGAAATAATTCAGTTCCCCCTTCTGTTGCTGATCCGATAATTTTCGGTGTTGTCATTTCTGTAAAATCGTTTGCAAATAGAAATTTTCGAATAGCTCTTAGTAATTCTCCTCTTATTTCAAAAACTGCCTGATTTCTTAGAGATCTCAAATCTAAAGCTCTATTATTTAGTCTAAGATCTAATTCTGAAATAGTCTCTCCAGTCATATCTATTGGTAGCTTTTCTGGAGTGGTATTAAGAATTTTTATCTCAATGGGAATAATTTCAATACCACCAGGAGCTTTATCAAAAGTTTTTACTTTTCCTTTTACCATAATACAATCTTGATAACCTAATTTAGCTTTTTCAAAAACTTCGTTGGAAACGACACCTTTTTTTAAGGTTATTTGTCGCTCGCCATATTTGTCTTGAAGGTTTATAAACTTTAATCCTCCAAGATCTCTATAATTGCGGACCCAGCCGCCAAGTAATACTTCTTGATCAACTAATTCAGGAGTAACATCTTTTGTATAATGTGTTTTTCTCCATTCACCAATTTCATCTAGCATATTCTGTGGCAAACAGTAATTTTTTTTAAAAATTAAAATTTGAAATGTAGAATAACAATAAAATTTTTTGTCTTCTTATTCTAAATTATGGTAAATTTAAATTGGAAAGGAAAACCTGAAAATAAAAAAATTTCATCAGAAAATCAAAAAGAGTGTCCTTTTCAAATTATAGAAATTCATCATCTCTTTCGACAACAGATAGTAAATAGAAAATTTAATGAAAGTTGGGAAAATCTCTTGATCTGGGGCGATAATTTTTCTATTATGTCGCATTTATTAAAAGATTTTAAAGGAAAAATAAATCTCATTTATATTGATCCTCCTTTTTATACAGGAGGTGATTATAATTATAAAATTCAAATAGGAGAGAAAGAGATTTCTAAAAAATCGAAACATTGGATAAGAATAAAGGCGTATAGTGATTGTTGGAAAAACGGCCTCGAGTCTTATCTTAATTTCATTTACGAAAGATTACTTTTAATGAAAGAATTATTAGCACATAATGGTTCAATTTACATTCATTTAGACTGGCACGTATCTCATTACGTTAAAATTATGCTTGATGAGATATTTGGAATTGAAAATTTTAGAAATGAAATCATTTGGGCGTATCCTGCAGCATCTGTACAAACAAAAAGATTTTTTATGCGATCATTTGATATTTTATTATTTTATTCGAAATCAGATGATTATATTTTCAACGACGATCCAAATATCTATATGGAGTATTCTGATCGCGTTAAAATGGCATTAAAAGAAGATGATAAAGGAATTTATTATTATCGTGGTGGTAGTCATAATGGCAAAAAATTATCACGAAAAGTATACATTAAAAATCAAGGAATTTTTCCAAGGGATGTATGGAACGATATTCCTTACGTGAGAGCCAATACTTTAGAATATCAAGGTTTTTCGACTCAAAAACCAGAACGCCTTTTAAAAAGGATTATTTTAGCATCTACTAATGAGAATAATTTAGTGGCAGACTTTTTCTGTGGATCTGGAACGACTTTAACTGTTGCGGAGAAGCTAGGAAGGCGATGGATTGGCTCTGATTTAAATCAGCACGCTATTCATATGACTAGAAAAAGACTCCTCGATATTCATAATAGCAACGATATTTATAAATGGAACGAGAACTATAATAAAAAGCCTCAATCTTTTAAAATTTTAAAATTAAAAGAAATTGTTAATGAGCCAATTATTCCAATTGATTTTTTAGCAGAAAACGACAAAGAAACAGATTTGTTAAAAATGGCGGAAAATATAGCATTTAATATTAAAATTCAAGAAAAAGAAAAAAAGATATTAGTAGAATTATGTAATTACACTATTCCTTTTATAAATTTCATCTCTGAAAATGTTAAACAATTTATATCATCATTCTCAGATTGGATCGATTATTGGTCAATAGATTTTAATTTTCAAGGTAATAGTTTTAATAACATGTGGGCCTCTTATAGAACTCCAAAAAAAAGAAGATTGTCTCTTATCGCGTCATTTAATTACGAGGAAGCTGGAGATTATCAAATACTAGTAAAAGTTATTGATATTTTTGGAATAGAAACAATTCAAAGTCATACTGTAAGAATTATTTAATTATTTTTATTTCATTAATTCTCTAAGAAGCATTGTAGCATAGGATCCTTTCGGGAGTGAAAATTCAATTTTTATTTTTTTTTTTCCTGGAAAGAGATCATCGTCGTCTAGTTCAACGATATTTAATCCGGTAGGTTTGGCTATCATTGCTCTAAATGAACCTTTAAATTCGAACTCATATAATAAATCACTCTTATAAATGTTGTTATCAATATATTCTTGTTTAATGATTTCTTCAAAAAGATTTTTCATAAGAGGAAAGTGATCTAAATTAGTATTATATCCTACAATGGGAACAACTATCGTAGCCCTATTGACTTTTATTGCTTCGTCCAAATATTCATCATATCGCCCCCCAAGCCTACCATATATATATTTTATTTGAGTAACATTTCCATTATCATCATCTAAAATACTTATACTATCTCCTTTAACGGGTTTTAACGGTATTCCCATTTTGACTCGTAAAGAAATCATTTTGTTAAAAATGTAAGATTGAAACGAGCTAATTAACAAATTTTTTAAGTCTGGGGGGATTGCATTAAAGCTACCTTTATAATCTCCAGGAAAATCTATTATATGTTTAATCATAGACCTTTCATAAGAGAGGCTTTTTGGAAAGGTTTCATAAACCCTTTCAAGGTCAATATTATTCTTTACATTACTACGAATAGACTGCAATTGAGGACTCTCGGTAGAGTATTTCGTTGAAACAAACTCATCGAAGGCTTTTTCAAAATTTCCTTCTAACAAATACCTTCCAATTTTATGAGAATTAGGTCTATATTTTCCGAATCTTTGAAGTCCAAAATAATTTGGGAATCCTTGTTTTTCTAAAAGTTCAATTAAAGAATTAATGTTCTTCTCTAAATTTTCTTTATTATCAATATTTCTTATTACTATTGTAAAATTATTGCCCCAATTAACTCCTAATTTTACTGGCTTTTTGGTTGGTTCAATACATCTAAAAAACAAATCCCTTATTTTTAATCTTTTTAATTGTTCAATAAAATTTCCTCTAATAGAAAGCTTTTGAACGCTAATTGAACATTTGTCTTTTAATCCAGAATAATATACAAAATTCGGTGAGATCTTTAAAGCTTGACTAATTTCACTTATAGCTTCAAAAGTGTCTTTATTTATCTTAATCAAATTAAATGTGGTATATTTATCTTTTGAATCTTTTAAAAAAGGAGTACATGTGAAATCGTCTTTAACTTCGAGTATTTTCCCATTTGTTGTTATTTCTTTTACAATAAAATCTTTATAAGTGTTTTTATATACGCCACCAATGCCATCTATTTCTGGCGTGCTGTATATTTCAATTCCTACAATTTTTTCAACATCCGCCTTGTTATTCTTTATAATAATTGCAAATCTCCCGTTATTTTATCAATTTCAGTTGATAAAGCAGGACCTATCCCCAAAGCGGTCATAGTACCAGGGTCTAATTGAGTTAAACCAGCATCCTTGACAAGAAAGCATGGAATTCTATTTTCAAGTACCTTCTTATATATTTCATTAATTTCTTCCATACTACTAACTTTTAATACTACTTTTTTTTGTCCTGAATTTTTCCATTTTTTCCATTCTTTCTTAGTTTTTACTCTTGCTAAATCGGAAGCAGATACACTAGCATGACATGCCTGCGCGCATTTCTTCCCAGTACTCATCTTTAAATCTATTCTAATTAAAATAACTTGTTTAAATTCATACATAGACGAATATCAAGGTTATTCTTAAGAAATTATTTTATCGATTATAAGTATTCAATCCTTGTAGTATTTCCAGTCAATTCATAAATTAATTCTTCAAGCTCGTTGCTGGTGAATAGTATATCGTTTTTGTCTGATTTACTAATTACAGCTTTGAATTCTATATCCCCCGTAGCAAGGAAAATTTCATTTAAAGAAACTAATTTGCTTGGAGCAATTAAACTTTCAACAACGGGCCTAGGTTTATTAGTCTTCTCGATTAAAATTATCTTGTCGATTTTATATGATTCTCTCATCCAATCCATTAACTCTTTGGTAAATTTTAATTTATCTTTATATCCGACTTCAAGGATGACAACATCCTCATAATCTATTGCCCTATAAAAAGATACATCTTTTAAGAAGCCAAATTGTTCGTGCTCATTTTCCTCCAGCTCAACCAAATCTTTTGCTAAATCTAATTCAAATTCTGTCAATTGTCCTGTATCTAATCTTTCTTGACAGCTATTACATAAAAATCCTGAATTAACGCAAGTAAGACAGGCTGGAAGAACTTTCATTACCTAATTGAATACTCAAATTTTTATTTATAATTCAATTATATCGCAACTAATTTGCTTAATGAGTCGTTCAGCTGAACTTGGGTCAGTTTTGAAGGTATAAAGTATTTTCTTTGTGCGAAGTTTCAATTTAACTACATCTTTTATTCGTTTTACTCGACAGTGGAAAGCGTTCTCAGCTAACTCAAGGAATTTTTCTTCGTCAAATATTTCTCTTGGCAAACTTACTTACACTATAGTAAATTCAATTATTTATTAAATCAATTATTTATTTTCTATACTTTATAAAATTTTAACTTTTTTATTACATTAAACAACTGTCTAGCCATAAAACTTATTTGAAATCTCTTTTTTTACAAATCATTCATATTGATTTATTATCAAAACAATTTTAGTGGGAAAAAAATAGAAATATGAATTGATTTAATATGAGCCCGCTTGACGATCCAGTGAAGAGGAAAATAGCACAACACCATCTTTTATTAAAGAGTGTCTGCCGCAGATGCGGTGCTCTTAACCCACCAAGAGCAACTAAATGCCGACGTTGTCATGGCAAAGATTTACGTAGGAAAAAAAAAGATTTGCAAAAGTAACTCTTAATTTTCCTTTTAAAGATAAAATTTTCGTAAACTTTTTTAATTTTATGACTTAGAGATCTATATAAAGAAATTAATTTATAAAAATAATGTGAAATAAGAATGGCACAATTAGGCGGACAACCTATATTATTATTGAAGGAAGGCACTGAAAGAACTCGTGGGAAGGATGCTATGACAAATAACATCGCAGCAGCAAAAGCTATAGCAGAGGCAGTAAGAACGTCATTAGGACCTAAAGGCATGGATAAAATGCTAGTAGATCAATTCGGTGATGTCGTAATTACTAATGATGGAGCTACAATCTTAAAAGAGATTGATGTTCAACATCCAGCAGCTAAAATGATGGTAGAGGTGGCAAAAACTCAAGATAGTGAGGTCGGAGATGGCACAACAACCTCTGTAGTTCTGGCGGGAGAATTATTAAAAAGAGCGGAAAAGCTCATTTTGCAAAAAATCCATCCAACTGTAATAACAGAAGGATTTCGAAAAGCTGCTGAAAAATCTATTGAGATTCTTGATAAAATGTCAATAAAAAGTGGTATAGACGACGAAACGCAACTTAAAAACGCTGCAATGACCTGTATGTCTAGCAAAATTGTATCCGAATCAAGGGAACAATTAGCAGCAATTTGTATGGAAGCGATTAAATCCATTGCTGAAAAGGATGATAATGGGAATTGGGTAGCTGATATTGATAAGGTTCAAATTCAGAAAAAAGAAGGCGAGTCAATGGATGACACACGCCTTATTAAAGGTATCATCTTGGATAAAGAAGTAGTAAGCCCAAGCATGCCCAAATCTGTAGAAAATGCTAAAATCCTTTTACTACAAAGTGCTATTGAGATTGAGAAGACGGAATTTGATAGTAAGCTTCAAATAACCTCTCCAGAACAAATTCAGCAATTTTTAGACGAAGAGGAAAAAATGCTTCGAACTATGGTAGAAAAAATTATTAATTCTGGTGCGAATGTTGTTATTTGTCAGAAAGGAATAGATGATATGGCACAACATTTTCTATCTAAAGCTGGAATTATGGCAGTAAGACGGGTAAAAAAATCTGACCTTGAGAAACTGTCAAAAGCAACTGGTGGAATGATTTTTACGAATTTTGATGACGCAACAGGAGATAAACTTGGATGGGCAGGATTGGTGGAAGAACGAAAAATTATGAAAGATAGTTGGATTTTTATTGAAGAATGTAAGGATCCTAAATCTGTAGTAATTTTAATTAGAGGAGGTACCGAACTTATAGTAGACGAGGTTGATAGGGCTATTCACGATGCATTATGCGTAGTTCGGGATGTTGTAGAAGATCAAAAAATTGTAGGCGGGGGGGGTGCTCCAGAATTAGAAACAGCAATTCAATTAAGAAAATATGCATCAACTTTAGGTGGGCGTGAACAGTTGGCTGTAGAAGTATTTGCTGATAGTCTTGACATAGTACCAAAAACCTTAGCTGAAAACGCAGGGTTAGATCAAATCGAGATACTAATGAAATTGAGAGCAACACATCAGCAAGGAAATAAATTTGCTGGTCATGATTTAGATTCTGGTGAAATCATTAATAACATGATGGAAGTTGGAATTGTTGAGCCCACAGCTGTTAAGGTACAAGCAATTAAAAGCTCAGTTGAGGCTGCATCCATGATATTAAGTATTGATGATGTAATCGCAGGAGCCAAGAGTGCGATGCCGCCAATGCCTCCAGGAGGAGGTATGCCTCCAGGCATGGGTGGGATGGGAGGTATGCCCCCAGGTATGGGTGGGATGCCCCCGGGTATGATGTAAGAATTTTTTTATTTTTTTTTTCTATTATTTTACTTATAAATTTAGATATTTATATTAATTGGAACTATATTAGCTACTTTAATATTTATTGATTTTCTCTTTCTTTTTTAATATAAATTAAACTTTAAATTGGATTGAATCATTGTGAGTATTATGAAATTTATTGATTTATCTATACCTATTATAAATCCAGATGAGATGATTTTTGATCCTCCTTTAACTCAGCCTCATATCGATTACAGCGATCATGATAATGGAACAGAGCAACTGAAAGGTCTATTTATGAAAATTGACCCAAAAGAACATTTACCTAATGGAAAAGGATGGGCTTCAGAATTAATTCACCTAAGTACTCACAGTGGGACACACATGGATGCACCTTGGCATTTTTCATCTATTCAAGATAAGGAAATTGGACAAAAGGTGGCGAAGACCATTGATGAGTTCCCTTTGGAATGGGGTATTGGACCTCTTATAGTAATAGATTGCACTGATTATGAAGATGGATATGTATTGAAACCAGGAGATATTGATAAAAAATTAGATAATATTAATCATAAATTAAAAGAGGGAGATATTTTGTGTGTCCATACTAATGCTTCAAAATATGCTGGCACCAAGGAATATACGAGTCGAGGGGCTGGGATTGGAAGAGAAGCAACGCTTCAAATAATTAGACAAGGAGTTCATGTCGTAGGGACTGATGCCTGGAGCTGGGATGCCCCATTTATGTATACTTCAAATAAATGGAAGAAAATGGTAAGAGCTAAAGCACCGGATCCCTCTATTATATGGGAAGGACACTTTGCTGGTATAGAGCTTGGTTATTTTCAGATGGAAAAAATGATAAATTTAGATAAAGTACCACCCGTTGGGGCAACAATTTATTGCTTTCCAATAAAGATTGCTCGAGCGAGTGCTGGTTGGGTTCGAGCAGTAGCAACTGTTCTAGACTAATCTTTGCATGATAATTGAGCTTAAGAATTAATATTTATTTAAAAAATATGTATTATAATAGATTGGATTCCTGATTATGACGAAGAATAAAAAAATTGGTATAGTTGTTGATAACGATTTTGCTTCCATGAATAATCCTCCTTATCCTCACCCCATGTTTGTTTCCTATGAGAATCCTAATCGAATTAAATTAATAATTAATTATTTCGATAAAATACACCTCTTTGAAGATAAAAGAATAATTAAATTGTCTCCTATGTTAATAGATGAAGAGATTATTGAATTAGCCCATTCAAGATATTATATTGATTCTATTAAGCGACTCTCGAATTTCGGAAGCGGACTCTTAGAGGATGAAATTTTCATTACAAAAGATACATTTTATTTAGCGAAGAAGGCTATTGGTGGAGCTATAAGTGCTGTTGAAAATGTAATTAAGCAAGAAGTAAATCAATCATTTGCTCTTATAAGGCCTCCTGGACACCATGCTTTACGAGAAATGGGTTCTGGACTTAGCATTTTTAATAATGTTGCGAGTACAGTTCTTTACTTGAGAAAGATTTTAAAATATGAGAAAAAAATTGCTATAATAGATATAGACGATCACTTTGGAGATGGAATTGTTCAATATTTTTATAATGATCCGAGTGTACTATATTTTTCCATCCATGAGTTTGATTTTGTAGAAGGAGAATTAGGATTTCCTGATGAACTAGGCAAAGGCGAAGGACTTGGTAAAAATATCAATTTTCCGATTCCATTTGGTATAAGTGATGTAGAATTCTTGGAATTTATGGATATTCTTGAACCTATTTTAAAAGAATATCAACCAGACCTTATCCTAATCGCTGCTGGATTTGATATGTATTTCGCTGATCCAGTTGGAAATTGCAATTTAACTAGCATATCTTATTTCAGATTCGCTGAAAAAATTTTAAAGATAGCAGAAAAAGTCTGTAAAGGCAAATTATCGTTTATATTAGAAGGAGGATATGATATAATAGGGTTGCCTTACTGCGTTCATGCTGTTTTAAAAGCCCTATTAAATGAAAACTATGAACGCCCATTATTTGAAAATTTAGATTTCCAATACGAAACAAAAATGGATGAATTAATTAAAATCAAAAGTTCCTTAAAGGAATTATTGAAAAATTATTGGAATTCAATAGAATAATAAAAAAAATTATTATTTTTTATAAAAGGCTAGTTAATTTTAATGCGTAAGATTGTACAGCAAATAATGCATCTCTTGGTCCTACTTGAGGATTTATATAACAGATTAAGGCGCCAGTACCTCCGATAGGAACAGGAGCAATAATAATATGTCCCTGACCAGTTATGTTTGTCCCAATTTTTCTCTCTTCCGTGTTTTCCACGACCATGTATTTAATTCCTTGTATCGTTATACTTGTAATGCCTTTTTGACCTAGATCGGGATTATTTTGGATTAATTCATTAATAGGACCTAAATCATTTGAAATATCCCAATTTTCCGTCTGTGTAACGAGTGAACCCTCTAGACCGATTATAGCAATGCCATGAACATTTTGTTCCTCATCTAACAGATCATTAATTAAACTCTCTATCGTTGACATTTTTTACAAAACATTTTATTATAATTATATTATATAGTAATACAACTAAAATTTTTAAATACTTTTCATATAAAGTGGTGACAAAATTATTTTTAGATTGATGAAGAAAGCTGTAAAAATGACACTTCGGGAGAAAAAAATGTTTGTCGTTTTTATGCTTATATATACAATATTAATTTTTTTAACAAGTTTTTTCATTCAGATAGCAACAACTCCTAATGGTGGTGGCGGAGAACTTACAACTTTTTTTATAATAATTTTCTTTTCTACATCGCTAGTTCTTTCTCTTTTATATGCATGGATAATTGTTGCCAGAAATAGAAGAATATTTGCGACATTAAAGTGTATAGGTTGGACCAACGGAAATATTAATAGGTTAGTTACAGGAATTATTTTATATACGACTCTTATGGGTTTTATCATTGTAATAGAAGTGTTATTTCATTATGCAGCTATAGTTACATACTTGCAATCAGCAAATCTATCAGTAAATATACCTGCAATATTAATTAGTTTAGTTCCAGTTGCCATAACATTTGGAGTTTTTTTAATCGTTCAATTAGTCGCAATTCTTTTAGCAAACAGGAAAGTATTAAAGGTGAGACCAATGTTAGCACTAAAACGCGTAGGTGAATAAAAAGATGCCAGTAGATAAAGACGTTATGATTGATGCTATTGATGTAAATAAAGAATATAGACGAGCTGGGGCAATAATAAGAGCCTTAGTAGATATTAATCTTACAATTAAATCAGGTGAATTTGTTGTAATTCAAGGACCAACTGGATGTGGAAAGTCAACATTACTTAATGTGTTATCAGGTTTGGATTTACCAGACTCAGGAAAAATAATTTTTGATGGTGAAAATATAGCAAGGGCTACGGAAACACGCTTAGCTAAAATTAGACGGCAAAAAGTTGGTATGGTATTTCAGGACTTCAATCTAATTAAAACTCTAACGGCAATGGAAAATGTCGAATCAATGTTATGGCCGACAGTATTAAGTAATAAGGAGATCGAAAATAGAGGTATTGTAGCTTTACGAGACGTAAATATGCTTGAAAGAAAAGACCATTTCCCTGTTGAAATGAGCGGAGGTGAAAAACAACGTATAGCAATTGCAAGAGCAATAGTGGGGAAACCGAGAGTCGTCTTCGCTGACGAGCCCTCGGGTAATTTAGATCCTGATTCAGAAAATCAAATTATGGAACTTTTAAAAAA
>JBHLQY010000058.1:0-16466 GCA_048883105.1 Candidatus Thorarchaeota archaeon
ATTGAAAAAATTTTATTAAAAATTAATATTACAGTCTATCATATCTTCCCAATGATTTTCTTTCTGATTTCCTTACATATCGTCCCCTTGTTTCAATTACTTCTATGTTTTTTATTATTTGTTGACATTCTTCTGCCTTCATTTTACTATATTCCCCTTGATACCCTTTTAGAAATGAATCAAAACATATATTATAATCTTTACCATGTGTGGAAATTAATACTCTTTTTAATAAATGAATGTCAACACTTTTACCTTCAATAGAATCAGAGTATTCATGAAGTCCAAAATCAATAAAAAAAATTTTTTGATTTTTTGTGATAATAATATTGCTGGTTGTGATATCACCATGGATATGTCCATTCATGTGCAAAATAGCGATAAAAACACCAATACTTTCAAAAATTTCCTTTTTTTTTGTATTTTCCAAAGTTTTTAGAGTGTCCTTCAATTTTTCGCCTTTAATGAATTTCATTACTATTATTGAATTTTTTATGTCAATTTCGTAGACTTGAGGGACATTTAATCCATAATTTTTTACTCTAATTAGCGCACGAGCTTCGATTAATGTACGAGCATTTCTAATTCTCTTATCAAGTTCTTCAATCCGATATCTTTTAGGGATGCGGTATTTAAAAATAACTTCCTTATCAAACCAATGACCATAATAGAGATTTGCTTCAGCACCTTTATGTATGATTTTATCTTTTGTAATATTTGAACTCATCAAATTCTAAGACCTCCATGGTACAGTAATCTGATCCATTCTATTTTTGGGTTTTATAATTGTTTCTGAGATATTTTGACCTCCTCCCGACGCATATCTCAAAATACCAGTCCAGCCAATCATAGCTCCATTATCTCCAGCGTATTTGAAAGGTACTACTTCAAATCTCGCGTTATGCTCATTGCTAATATACTCAATCATATTTTGTAATCTTTTATTTGCAGCAACTCCCCCAGTTAATAGAACTTCATTTTTTTCTGTATGCGCTAAGGCTCTTTCAGTAACCTCTGTTAACATCGCAAAGCAAGTTTCTTGAACTGAATATGCTACATCATTTAAGTTATAATTTTTTCCATATTGTTTGGATTCTATTAATCTTTTCGCAGCAGTATATAATCCAGAAAATGATAGATCCATACCCTTCACTATATAAGGTAATGGAAGATATTTATTCGATTCTTGAGCTAATTTTTCTATTTTTGGTCCTCCTGGATGAGGCAACCCGGCATCTCGAGCAAAAGAATCAAGCATGTTTCCTATTGGCAAATCAAGCGTCTCTCCAAATATTTGATATCTAGAAGATTCAAAAGCACTTACGATTGTATTTCCTCCAGACACATATAAAGTAAGTGGGTCTTCAATTTTACACATTAAACGTCCGATTTCAATATGTGCGATGCAATGATTTACACCTACAATTGGAATTTTTAAAATTTGACTTAGTATACGTGCTATTAAAGCTCCTACTTTTAATACTGGTCCTAATCCAGGACTATCACTAAAAGCAATTAAATCAATATCTTCTATTGAGCAATTAGATTTTAAGAGTGCAGTTTTTATTGTTGTCATAAAATTATTTAAATGTTGTTCTTTTACTAAGACAGGATGTAATCCCCCCTCTTTAGGTATAAAATTATCGTTGACAAGACTATAAACTTTTCCTTCAAAATCAATAATTCCAACACCAAAAGTATGTGCTGTACTTTCTATGCCGAGACAGATTTTTTTATTGAATTTCATTTATTTTGCCAAATTTGTTTGTGAATAAATAGCTTCTTTTATAAAAAGAGAATACTATTAAAGAAATAAATGATTGTGTGAAGATAAAAAATAAATATGTTACTGCGATTTTACACGTTTTCGAGGAGATCTTCTTCTTGTAGAGGCTGTTTTTTTTCCTTTTCTTTTAAAAACTGTATAAGCGCATCGTCCGCAGCTCCAACGATCATAATGGTCAGCGAGAAAAAATCCAGTACCACATTTAGGACATTGACGATGAGTCCTAATTAATTTACCTCCCTCAATTTTATAATATTTTGATGCATCAGTCATTTATAACTCATTCCATTATTATTTTATTATTTATAACCGAAAAGATGTTTATATGATTCTTTCTGTTTTTTAAGTTTATAAATTTCCTCTCTTTTATCTTGAGGCAAATTTCTGACTTGTATGTGAAAAGGTTCAAAATATTGAAGTTCTTCAGCATTACCATATAAATATATCTTTGCTATATCCTGAGTTGCCCCAAAATGAGTTTTAACTTCTTTTACAATTGTAAGCTTTTCATTGGAATCCTTTAATGCTGACACTTTCTTTTTTACTTCAAGTCTATTTGGAGTTCCTTTTCCAAAATGATCAATTTTAACTTTTAATTCTATTCTATCAATTAATTGATTCTTCTTTTCTTCTAAAATTTCTACATCGAACGACATATTCAAAACATAAAATTGCAAATAAAAAATAAAATTTTGCTTTTTGAATTCCAATGAAATATTTCTTTGAATATGCTGAATTGAAAATAATACTTGTTTTAAGATCTCTCCATTAATGCAATAAACTTCTTAACTACCTTTTGAATAGATTTATTCACATCTACCATTACAATTCCTTCAGGAATCGTGTGTCTTGAGTCAGTTATCGGAGGCTGCCCATAAAAAACAAAATTCTTAACATTTTTTTCAATTGGAATTTCTAATAACAAGGGAAGAACCAATAGATCTTCTTCTCCATCAGTAATTTTAAGAACTGTTCTTTTTTCTGATGTGACTATTTTTCTTAATAAGGCCCAACTTTCTTTAGGTATAAGTCCAGCAGGGCTTTGAAACTCAATAATTTCTTCAAAAAATCCTTTATAATTAATATTTATGCGATTTCTCTGAGTTTTTTCATCAACTATACAAAGTTTAATAAAGGATTTTAAGAATGGATTTGATAAAAAATCTAGTGTTACTATATCTCCTACTAAATAGAAATTAGTATTAGAATATCTATTGACAAAATCTTTAAAAAAAGTTTCAATTTCTAATAAGGTGTCCTCTCTTTTACCAGCAATTAATTTACCTAGTGGCTGAGAGAATTTATGTCTTTTATTCTGTGGAAGACTTAAATTATGATCCATTAATATCAAAAATTATTTTTTTTGCAATATTAAAATAAATTTTAAAGAAAAAATTAACGAACACGCAATGCATATTTACCTGGCATTCCAACTTTAAGATATTCAGCAATTTTCGACTCATTTGGTTTAAGAATAATAACTTCTCCAGTAAAGTCATCACTTAAACTGTGGGTTTTGCATTTAGGACAAATTTGCTCGTTTTTAGTTATGATGTGACATGTTTTGCAAGCTTTTTCACGCGCCAATTCCTTTTCTCCCTCTAATCAAGTTCTTTTGTTATAATTACTTTTTTAATTTAATTTTTTCCAATTTAGCTTGCCTTTTCAGCAAGTTCCTGTTCGATATCGTTTTGAATCCAATCTTCCTTTCCTAAGAATTTTTGTCTCATAGTTAGTCCCAATTTGCCTGAACGGCCCATACCGAGTGAGACAGCTATAATCCTTGCTCTTACTGAGTCGTTTACTTCGAGGATTTTTCCCGTCTCCTTACCTATAAATCTATTTCCTACTTGTTCGTAGGATATATAATCATCACAAATTTGACTTACGTGGACTAATCCATCCAACGGTCCCATTCGAAGAAATGCGCCAAAGTCTACTATTTCTACCACGTCTCCCTCAATTACTTCTTGCAAGGATGGTTTAAATGAAAGAATTGTAAATTCAACTTCATGAAACGTATTTGCATTTCCTGGGATGATAATCCCAGGTCCAACTGAAAGAACATCAACTACAGCTATGATAAAGCCATATTCTTTAGTTATTATTCCTTCGTAATCCTCACTAAGAATAATCCTAGCTGATATCGTTTTTTCTTGATCAAACAAAAATGGTGGGATCTCGATCCTCCCGAAGATTGTATAAAGCTTAAACATTAGATCACCGATTTGGTCATTCTAATCAGAGTTTGAGAAGCTTAAATTTATTTAATAGAACTTAGATTAATATAATAAATAGATCAAAAAATTAATAGTTTGTGGTATTGTGTTAATATTTTAAAAATTAGATAAAACGATTTATATGAGTTTTGCGATTTTATCACATGTTCTCTTACAATCTAAAAATATTAAACCAAGTCTAACGTCTTTCGTCGTTGAAACTGTTAATACTGCGTTTTGACCAGCTGCTAACACTAATAAATACCCATCTGTGCCTTTTACATATACTTGTTCAAAGTCCCCTTTTCTCATCTCTTGTATCGCTCGCTCAGCAAGAGATAAAAGAGCGGCTGTCATTGCGGCAATTCGAGTCTCATCTATGCCTTGTGGCAAAGCTGAGGCGATAGGTAAGCCCTCAACAGAAACAATTGCAGCAGCTTTTACTTCTGGAATAGCAGATAATAATTTTTTAAGTATAATATCCAATGTTTCGGGAGTTGACTCCATACGAAATAATTACACCAAAAATGTGATTAAAATTGAAAAATTTAATTAGATTGGAATGAAGTTATAACTTTAGTTATAATTAACTTAGTTTAATTATATTTATTTTTTTTCTTTTCAAATATAATAAATTAAAATTTTAGTTCTTTATAAAGTTTTAAATGTTTTTCTTTTGATTTATAAAATTTAATTTCTCTATTCGTTAATTAAATCATTTTTGTCGTGTCAATCATCGTTTTTATATTTTCGGGTTTAAATTTTACATTTATTTGCTGCGTGGGAGAAATTAGAAATATATCTATATCGTTAAAATTAATTTTTCACTTAATTGTTTTTTCCTTTCCTTTTTTAGTAATTACTTTACCATGTCGCCAGATAGCGATCGCTTCGATTGGATACCTAATTTTATTTTTACGAAGTATAAAGTTAAAGAAGCCAATTAAAAAGAGGGCAACAATCAGGCTAAATATGATCCCTATGAGATTAATTGTGAGAATATTCATATCGATATAAATATATATAACAAAAATAGGAAGAACTCCGTTTATGATTAGTAAAATGTGAATAAAGTCAGTCAATTTATTAGTCTTAAGTATGCGTGATTTATAAATGCCTTCAATCCCAAACTGAAGATTTAGGAAAATGGTAAAAAAGGTAATTATCATTAAAATTTCCGAAATTTGAGAGATAAGGCTTGGAATATGAAAATAAATAGAAAATGGAAAAAATGGAGCAATATAATTAAAATAGCGCTCTTTATAAAGAGAGAAATGATATAGAAATAAATTTATCAATGCAATATCGATCGCTAAGGCACAAATTGGGGCTGTTTTTGCTGGATTTGAATCAAGGACATTAAGTATAAAAATAAAGCCATACAACGAAATACAAGCTATACCAAGATTCAGTATCATAAATGTTATAAATGATATTGAAAAACCAACTTCTTGAATAGATGGCACAGCCATTCTACTAGGTGGATTCGAATTGGAAAGATTCTGATGAATTAAACCTTCGAATAGCCATAGAAATTCAATAAAAATAGTGATAATTGTTAATGCAACAAAAAATTGAATTTGAAAACCATAAACAATCCAATTTTTTGTTTTGGCGTTCATTTTATCAACTTATATTAATTTAAATTCTTATTAAATTAAATTATTTTTATCTAACCTATTTAATAAAATATATTTATTATGATATCTGATGATTAATATAATATAGAGAGAATATTCTTATTATTATTTAAAATTAATCAAATGGGGAAACGTCGCTGTCTGAAAGTAAAACAAAATCTATAATTCAACAAACACTTGAAAAAGATTATAAGGATACTGAGTTTATCGAATTAATGAGAGAAATAATCACCGAAAACATAGAAAATAATGAATTCTACAGTGATATGATTGAGAACACAGGTTTTAATGTAGATGATTTAAATAACATTGATGATTTAGCATCAATTCCATTTATATCAACAACTTTTTATAAACAAAGCGCGAATATGTATAAAAAATTATTAAAAATTCCAGAAAACGAGGTCCAGCACTGGAATTGTTCATCTACTACTAGTGGTGATCCATCCCTTGTCGGAATTAATGAAAATGACATTGATTTTCTCCATGAAATGTCAAGAAAATGCTTTTTAGACTTTATTCCTAGAGATTGGGATAATGCAAAAGTATATCTTTTTTCTCCGAGTGCAAAAATGTTGGATAGATTTTGCATAAGATTTACCAAAGAAAGACCCGTGCGTGCATATAGTGGTAATTATTATAAAGTCTCAGAAGAAATGACTAAAGTTAAATATTTATTTACTTTTTCAATTTTAAAAGCATTACAGGCGATTATAAAGACACGTAGTATTGTAGGGGGATTTTATATTAAACAAAGTTATCTTATAAAAACTATAAATAAAAATTTAAAAAAGCCAGAAGATGAAAGATATAACATTGGAATAGGTGGAAGTAATTATTTGATAACTAAATTCATGGACTTTTTAAGAGAAAAAGATATAACTTACAATTTAGGGAACGAGCTTGATGTGGTTGTGGGTGGTGGCGGCTGGGATGGTCATAAAGCAATGTTGAAATATGATCCCATTAATAAATTAGAATTTGTGTCTAGTATTTCTGAATTGTTTGGACTTGAGAGGGATAGAGTGATTGATATATTTGGTTTTACAGAATGTCCTATTGTTTTTGGTAGTCATTGGTCAGATAAACAAGAAGATTTTGTGTTTCATTGCCCACAATATTCTAGAATAATAGTAAGAGATATTAAGAGTTTGGAACCTATGAAAAAAGAAGGAGATAGGGGTTTTTTAGAAGTATTAACTCCTTTTGGAAGTAGCGCGTCTATAAAGCATGCGGTGATTGTAGATGATCACGTAGAATTGTTAACCAGAAATAAGTGTCCAGAATGCGGAAGAAAAGGAGCTACTTTTAAGATTTTAGGTAGGGTTGAACAAAGTGAAGGTATTGGTTGTTCGTCACTTATAAAATGGGTTTAAATTAAAATTTAAGAAAAATTTGCTTCCGTTTCTTTTATAGTTAATGCCCTATTTCAATATCCTCAAAATGCTATTTTAACTTCAATTAATATTTGAACTAAAGTTAATTATTTGAAAAAATTTAATAAAAATTAAAATTTAATCAATAGAAAGAAGATAATACTATCTTTGGTTTGTTAATTATTACAATTATAAATTGGGATATTGTAGCTATTATATATAATACAATATTTTCACTGTTTTTCTTTCTCATCGCTTTTTTCATGTTTTATATAGCTATAAAAGGTTTTAAAGCTAAAAATCATTATGGTGGGAGTTCAACAATTATATGTGGAATTTTTTTTATAATCTTTGGATTATATAATCTATTTTTTTGGTTTTTTCCTTATCCTTACAATGGTTTCATGATATGGTGGAGTGGAATAATTTTAATCATTTTTATTAGTTTTGCTTCAATAATTAAGCAAATAATTAAACAAATGAATAGAGAAGAGCTTAATTCTAAGAATTTAAAAATTTCAAGATTAAGAAAATTTGTTTTACTTATGACTCAAGAAAATCTATATAAAGAAAAAATTTCTGTTAAAATGGAAACAGTTAGAAAAAGCTTCCATTTAGCTGGATTTGGATTTATATTAGCTTATTTTGGTTTTTTCTTTCTTTTTCCTGTTACTCGAATAGTTAACGATACAGTTATTGTATTTATTAAAGAAACTGAATGGCTTTATAATATGTTATGGGGAGATATTCACGATTACCCTTATTCTAAAGGAGATTTTCAAGCTGTTGTTGATCTTACGTTTTTTGCTCTAATTGGAGCTTTGTTTTTTGCTATTATAAGCGATATTATTAGGATTCTATGGGGTCCAGAATACTCAATTTTTAATTTTTTAACAAAGGCAGTTCTCAGAGATAAGGAATATAACGCTTTCGCAGCACATATATATTTAATAAGTGGTTTTATCTTTTCTTATATGCTTTACTTTATAGGAATAGTTCATATATTAATCGTGGTTGCTGCAATACTAATATCATGTTTTTCAGACGCACTTGCTGCCTTAATTGGGCGGAAATATGGAAAACATAAAGTTAAATGTATAGGTGGCGAAATAAAATCTACTGAGGGATTCTTAGCAGGAACAGTGAGCGCATTTTTAATTGGTTTGATTGTTATTGGTCCAGTCTACGCGTTAATTGCTGCTGTAATCTTCTTCATATTAGATTTCTTTCCAACGATTATTGCAGATAATCTTCTAAACCCAATCTTTATTACAACTGGCATTGCAGTAAGTATGATATTATTAGGATTGCCGATTGGTTGGTTTTAAATACATTATAGATGTTGGTTACTTAATAATGAGAGAATTAATCGACGAATTAAAAGATATTAAATTAGCGATTTTTGACTTGGATGGCGTAGTCTATAGAGGGGATACCTTAATTCCAAATGCTGATAAAGTTATTCAAGATTTAAAAGATCTCTCCATTAAAGTAGTCTATAATTCTAATAATTCAACAAATACACGCTACAAGTATGTTGAGAGATTACAGAGATTTAACATACCAAGTGAAATTTCTGACTTTTATACTAGCGCTTCAATAGCTTCGGCTGAAATAACAGAAATAAAGAAAAACGCAGACGTATTTGTTATCGGAGAGAATGGATTGCAAGAAGAATTAAAATTATTAGGCCATAAAATTGTAACGGAACCACCTAAATATGGCGATATAGATTTCGTAATCGTTGGACTTGACAGAGATTTTCACTATAAAAAATTAGAAATTGCTCAAAAATGCATTTTGGAAGGTAAAGCGCAATTTTACGCTACAAACACGGATGCAACGTTGCCTGTTGCGAGGGGACTTAAGCCTGGAGCCGGTGTTATGGTGAATGCTGTACAGACGTGTACTGGCCAAAAACCAGTTAAAATTTTTGGAAAACCTGAGCCAACAGGTATAGAATTGATTTTAAATGAGTCCAAAATCCCGGCGCAAAAATCATGTATTTTTGGAGATCGATTAAATACAGATATTTTAGCTGGAAATCGCGCTGGAATAACAACCATTGCTGTCTTAACTGGCGTAACAACTAGAGAAATGATTGAAAATTTAAAACATAAAACAAAAGGGCAGAATCTCGAAAATAAAAATCTTATTCCCGATTTAGTTATTAATTCATTAGATGAGATTTTCTCCAAGGAGTAAAATCTTAAAAATTTTTCCCTGAAATGTTTAAGCGATTTTATAGGATTTAAATTTACGGACGTGCTTTCCTTTTTCATCAACATATTCCACAGGCAAGTTTAAAAAATTTTCATTTCCCAAAGATTCAGTAAGCATAATATATGGGCGTGGACTTAATAGGTCAAATTTTCTTTTAAAGTAATCTTTTAGAGAAAAGGGAATTTCTTGAACAAGATTCCCCCTTAAGTCTACACGAAAGAGTTTTTTTAACCATACTAACCATTCTGGTAAAATTTTAATTTTATTATTATATAATTCTAATACTTTGAGAGAATTGAGTATTACCATTGATTCAGGGATTTCTCGAATATTATTATTGTTTAGATATAAATTGTCGAGCGATGTAAGTGAACTTATAGCTTCTGGTATTCTCTCGATGAGATTATCGCTTAAATTTAAAATTTTTAGTGATGTAAGCAAATTTATTGATTCAGGAATTTCTTTAATTTCATTATCGTTTAAAAAAAGTCTTTCAATAAAAGTTATATTACCTATTGAGTTTGGAAGTTTCTCAATATTGTTTGAGTCTAAAAATAAGCTTTTCAAAGAATTAAGATTGCCAATTGAATTGGGAATATTTTGAATCGCATTATGACTTAAATCTAAATATTCAAGGGAACTAAGTGATTTTATAGAAGCTGGTATTAATTGAATTTTGTTATGGCTTAAATTTAGTTTTTTTAGCGATATAAGCGACCCTATTGAATTGGGGAGAGTGTTTATTTTATTATAGCTCAGATTTAAATTTTCAAGCGATTTTAGCGACCCTATTGAATTTGGAAGTGAATTTATATTATTATAGCTTAAATCTAACTGTTCAAGGGAAGTAAGGAATTTTACTGATTCTGGTATTGATTGGATATTATTATGGCTCAAATCTATTTGTTTTATTGAATTAAGTGAACCTATTGTTTTTATTAGTGATTGAATTTGATTTTTACTTAAATCTAATTTTTCTAGCGACATTAATAATCCTATTTCTTCAGGCATAGCTTCGAGTCGATTATTTCTTAATTCTAAAGTTTTAAGCGATATTAGTGAACCAATTGATTTAGGAAGAGTATTTATAAGATTCCAGTTTAGATTCAGATTTTTAAGCGAATGGAGCGACTCTATTGATTCTGGAATAGATTTGATTTTGTTTTCCAAAATTAATAGTGTTTTAAGTGATTTTAATGAGCCAATCTGCTCAGGTATCATTGCAATGGGATATTTTTCACGCATACCATGGATATCTTTAATTTCTATTAGAACAACATTTCCAGTATCGTTCATTTTGTAAACTGAATCGTATTCGCAGCCGTCCCATAAACTTTCGTCATCACTCCTCCTATTTAACTTAGTTCCAGTAAGGATTTCCAATAAGCCCAATACTTGAGCTTCCTGGGATTTTACGCCACAGTTAATATATTTTCGAACGTAATTTTCTAATTTTTTAATTATATCTTTCTTTAAATTTTCTATATATATATTTTCGTGTTTCTTTAATAATTCGTAAATTGTTACAAAAACGATTGGTGATTTATCTTGTTGAACTGCCCATTTTAACGGAATCTCACTCTTTTTTAAGAAAAACTTAATCATTAATTGGGCGGCGGAAGCTCTAACTAATGGATTTTCGTCTGAGATTAAAAAATTTTCTAATATTTTAAATATTTTTTCACTCCTAAAATCGATTTTTTCAAACGCTTCTATGCACTTAATTCGAATATCTACATCGTCATTATTTTCGATTAACGATATTATATGTTCGGCAGCCTCCCTTTTTGTCATTTTGTTGCTTAAAAGATACTGATATATTTTTTCTGGCATCAAAGACTCGTTCATTTCGATAAGCAAATTTTTTAGGTGGCTTTTTATTAAAATATAGATTTGTCTATTAAAAAATTATCTTTAATGAATTATAATATATACTTTGGCTATAATCATATTAGCTATTAAAACGGATATGTCCCTTTTCCCCTAATTGATTCTAAATTTGAGTAAAAACTTTTAAATAATTTGTTTAGAAGGTTATTTTATCAAAAAATCTATTTGGGTCTTTAATAGTATTTTTTATTTTTAATTCTTAACGATTTCTTTCAATCTAACCAATGAAATAAGCAGAAATATAGATTTTCACCGCAAAAAATGGGAATAGATGCCCATTATTAATGAATTGATATGTGTTATTAATCACTTATTATACATTGCATATTAACAAGCAAATATTGTTATCTCGTTAACAGTATTCTTTAAATAATGATTTTTCATATAATTTAATTTCTAGAAGATTTTTTAATAAATTATTTGATTACTTGCGGATTCGCTTAATTCGTCCTTTATTTAAGAGAATTGATTTAATCGGTTAAAATTATAATCGCCGACAAATATACGAAAATTCTTCTATTTCGTTTTTTTCAACTCATTATTACTGAAGCTAAAGAATAGTTTTTAGGTATTATTTTAAAGATTAAGGTATTTTAAGAAAAAAATATTATTTAAAGAATCAAAATGAGATTTACTTTATTAAAATATTCGTTAATATTATAAGGAAAAATTTTTTTAGAAATAATTAGGATTTTCTAAATTCCCAATTCAGTATTTCAACTAATTAATCAATTGGTTAAAGTAATCCTGCCATTTCAGTCAGATTACGAGCTATTTTATAAAAAATTATTTCCACATTTTCACCTGTTTTTGCTGAACATTCAATATAATCATAAAGATCATATTTTTTCGCCATATCAACCGCATCTGTACTATAAACAGATCGTCTATCGTGAAGATCTAATTTTCCCCCAACTATAAAAATAGGAACCTGTTGATTACTATCTTTAGTACCCTCGTAAAACACTTCAAGCCACTCAGGTAAGTTTTTTAAACTAGTATTCCTTGTTATATCGAACATAAATATACCACCAGACGCGCCTTTGACGTAACGTGGTAAAATGAAACGGAATCGGTCCTCACCAGCAAAATCCCAGATTTGAAGCACTACTTTTTTATCCTCTATTTCTAAATTTTTTAATAGAAAGTCAACTCCAATCGTCATCCTTGAATTACTTTTAAAAAGCCCAGTTAAATATCGATTGACTAAAGATGTTTTTCCTACGCCGCCGTCTCCAAAAATACATATCTTAAACATAGCGTCCTGCATAATAAAAATTGTGAAATGGGGATATTCTTATATTAATAGGCTAATATATGAATTGTTTTTCTCATTTTTAAACTTTTTAGTATAAAAAGCATAGAGCACTATAAATAATATTAAATACTTATGTATCTAAAAGTAACATATAGGTCCTCCCAACTTCTGAAAAAGTGAGAGAGAGCAGGGTGCGGTTTTGCCGGGAAAATGACAGAGTTGCCATTTTCATCATGTTTTTTTTGCTGTTTTTTTATGATTTCTATTTTTATATTTCATATTCTGATTTGGGAAAGCTATAACCTTACAATATAAAATTTGGTTATAACATCTGATTTATTAACCTTTTTTTCTAACCATTCTTTCTGAATAGATTTTTAAAAAATAATAAAAAGATAATCTTGTATTAATTATTGAATCTAATTGAATGAATTCATTTGGAGAATGAGCAAAACCACCAATACCTAACCCTCCACTAATAAAATCTAAATTTAATTCTTGTTGAATTTTACTTAAAGGAGCAGCAGCGGCGCTTAATGGCCAAATTTCAGTTGAAACGCCTAGTAATTTTAAACTTTCAATCTCACTAACAACTAAATTTGAATTTTTATTAACTCTTGAACCTTCATATCCTACATTTTTTATTAATTGAATTTGAGATTTAGATTCTTTAGCGTAATTCTCGACTTTTTCTTTTATTTCTTTAAAAATTTCGTCAACTGAAATATTATGGGCAAATCTAATATCTATATTACATATAGCTTCGTTAGGAACGTAATTTTTCGCCCCTTCCTCCAAAAATCCGGATTTCAACGTTGAGATGTTAAAAGTAGGATTGAATAAATAATTAATAAAAGCCAGTTTGGGATCATCTACAAGTGTCTTTATTATTCCAGCTTTCTTTTTTATTTTCTCAAGATCTAATTTCGACATTAAATCATTTGTAATTGATTGTTCTTCGTCCGAAAGATGGTAAGGTTTCTTTAAATTGTCAATATGAAATTTGCCATTAGAATAAATTGTATTAAGCAAAGAAATCAAATCTAAGGAAGGATTAGGAATCATTCCACTAAAAGCTGAGTGAGGTTCTTTATTTTCAGAAGAAACTATAATGGTTAATGATAAAATTCCTTTATATCCTAATTTTAAAACTGATTTCCCTCTAAGATCTTGCTTTGTTGATGGATAATAGGCGTCAATACAATTTTCAAAAATTTTTTTTTGATTTTCAGTTTCGAGAAATTCTAATAAAGTAGGTGAACCTTTCTCTTCCTCACCATCAAATAGAAGTAATAATGAAATTGGTAATGCGTCATTTTCTTTCAATATTTTTACAACATTTAAAAAACATAATAAAGCAGTTTTTGAATTATAAGCACCTCGAGCAATTATACATTTTCCTAAAGTATCTAATGGCGGTGGAAGGTTTACTATTTCAGCTCCAAAAGGTTCACTTAACCATTCGCTCTCTTTATTAATTGGTTGAGTATCATACATCATATAAACAAGCAAATTTTCTTTTATTTTACCGTTAATTTTTGCGAGAATTAAAGGATTAATTTCGCCTGAATATTCTTTTATCTCTTCAGAAAAGCTTGATATATAAGATATAAGAAATTTTTTTGCTTTATTTATCCCTTCTTTATTAAGAGTATTACTCGGGATTCTTAAAAAAGGTAAAAGATCAGTTTTAATAAAATTCTTATTACTGTTTTCTAATAATTCTTCAAATTTAGGGATTGAATTCATATATAATAAAATAGTTAAATTAGTTTTTAATTTATTTAATCATTGGAATTTGAAGTAATTCGATGAAAATGAGAAAAGACAAACCATTACGTATTCAGAAATTTGAAAAAATCAATCTAATTCTAGATGAGATAAAGGAACTAGGCAAATTTAAAGGAGTTTTATTTTCCACTCGTGATGGAGGATTAATTAGTGAAAATATTGGTAAAGGTGCTGATTATAATGAGTTTGCGGCGATGTGTGCTTCTGTTTTGGAAAGTGCTGAAGGTTTAGGAAAGACTTTTGGTGCCAATAAAATTGGCAAAATAATTGCTGAGTTGGAAGAGCAAACAATAGTTATCGTTGAATGTGATACTAAAAGCTTTTTAGCATTCTTAATTGAGAAGGATTCTAAAATTGATATTGTATTTGATAATTTGACTAAATATTACCAGAAAATAATAGACGCTTATTAAAACATGCGACTTTAGACATTAAAGATAGAATATGTTCCGATTGCTTTTGCAACGAGATTTCCATCATTTAATATTTCTGATTCTATAACAGCAGTTTTTTTACCCTTATGGATTAAACTTGTATTACATGTGAGTGTTCCAGAAGTAACGGGTATAAAATAATTTATTTTAATTTCTATTGTAGCACAACTCTCAGATTTGTCTAATAAAGTATAAAGTGCGCCTCCCATCCCCGTATCCGCCATTGAATACATTACTCCACCGTGCAGCACTTTGTGAGGATTTAATAATTTCTCATTGACTTTCAAAGCGCATTGAGTATATCCTTTATCAATTTTAGTGAAATCGAGTCCAATTAATTCGCAAAATGGATTAAAATCCTTTGATTTTAAAGGAAATTTTTTAAACATTATCTAAATCTAAATCCTTTCATTTTGACTTAAATTAGTCATAATTAGTAATAAATCTTTAGTAAATATTTGATTAATATAAAAAAATAGGAAATTAATTTGATTTTTTAATGTTAAGATGGTTTAGGTTTTTCTAAACTCAAGAAAGCTAAAATCCTGGATTGTTTTTCTCAGCTTTATATGAATAAGAACAGTCGTAAAAGGAAGGAAAAGTAAAATCCAGACAATATAAATAAGTACTAAATGCATATCAACGCTGATATCAGTGAAAGCAAGCCCGAAAAGGACTCCAAAGTATGCTATACCAATAAGTGCAACAATCAATAGAATTTTCGAAAATTTTTGCTCTTTTGGGATATTCGCTTTATGGGTTGCCCAATACCAGAGTAAGAGATAAATTAAAGCATCACTCATAACATCAAATGCATTCCATGCTTTGTAACCAGTATCATTAAACGCAGTTATATAAATCGTATTTGTTTGATATCCAAGAATTGAACCCGTAATTGAATATTTTGTCCATATAAAAGGTGCTAAGATTGAAACATACCCATCTAACAAATCGTAAAACGTATGTGTTAACATGCCAAAAGCAAATGCTATAGAAAACATGGATATCCATCTCAGATCCTCTCTAGTTCGAGAAATTATGACACCTATTAATAGAACTAATCCCATAGCAAAAAATCCATGCGTAACTGTTCGATGTATGTATATTGACCCTTCAAGATCCCCTGTTATTAAAAACATGATGGCAGTAGCAATTAAGTCTATATCAGGAAAAATACTTCCCCAAACTAATCCCCATTTAGCTTTCTTATATTTCTCATTTCTTATAAAACTCGCAATAATAAGTCCCGATAAAATATGTAAACCGCCAGTTGTCATGAAAAGTAACTCCTATTTTTATTTTGTTTTATTTAAAATGTTAGTCTATTTAAATTTGGACCACTATTATTAATCTTATATCTTGAACTAAATATATAATTTCTTGATTTTCTTTCTAAATCGCCCATTACAATAAAGTTAAATCTTTAAATACTTATTTGTCAATTTATTACTTAATCCATAAATTTATGGTGAAATATCAAAATTGGAGGGAAAACAATGGCATTAGATGTTGAAAAAGAACTTAAAATATTTTGGATTGCAGGTACAATTGTATTGATTATTTTTGGCTTATGGTATTTTATATCTCCTGAATCTGTGGGAGTAGTGTTCAATTGGCCTTTTTGGGATCCAGTTTCTACTAGAACGTTAGGAGGAATTTATATAACTTGGGCAATAATAGCAATAATGTTGTATAAGGAATTAGATAACTGGGACAAGATTGAGAGCTGGATCTTATTTGCTATAATAGTGCAAGTTTTTGGATTAATCGGTAGTATTATCGGTATTGTTGCTTACAATGTATCAATAGGTAGTGCGTTATTAGGTCTAATTATAAATATCTTCTTTGC
>JBHLQY010000059.1:0-15350 GCA_048883105.1 Candidatus Thorarchaeota archaeon
GTTGGATATTTGCTAGAAAACGAATATGTGAAATATAATCCATCAGAATTAAACAAGAAACAAAAAATAATTAATTTAATCATTGGCATTATTATTTTGCTTGTTGTATACTTAGGCTTAGATTTTATAATTAGTGGAAACGTATTTCTTAGATTTGTAAGATACGCAATAATATCGTTTATCTTAATATTCTTAGTTCCAATTATCTTTAAAAAAATTAATCGAACCTAAATTAAATTTCTTTTAAAATCTTTTTTCTTTTTTTATGAAAAAATTTCTGGACTTGTAGCGATCTCTTTTAAAAGAATACGTTTAATTATTTTTTTATCGCTCTCTTTAACCCTTTCGTGGGGTGTTATAATTTTATCTATATAAAGCTCGGATCTTTGTGGATGACTCTGTACTTGTTCTAATATCATTTTAATTAGCCATCATTGAAAATCATCTCTTAAATAACAATTAGTATAGGTTATATTTATAATTGACTATTTTTCTTGCGAATAAAAACAAATTCAGTTTTAGTATGTTTTTTCCGACAAAATTCTTTCTATTTATCTAAATAGTCAATTATAAGAAATTGACTCAAGAATTTTTAAATTTAATTAAAAATTTTTATGTGTCTCTTAAATTGAATTTTTAAAATAAATCTAAACATGCTTTTACTTTCTTTTTATCGTCCGGATCTTTAGCATTCTCTAAAATTATTCTTGATAATTCCCTCTTTTTTTGAAAATAGATTTTCATGAACTCATCTTTAGTCATATTAGGATACCTTATTGATAAAGCTAGATCTCTTCTAGGACATCCTCCACGCCTCATACAACAATAAGAGATTGAACCAAAACATACCAATTCAGAATCCCAATCGTTCTCTTTAGAATATTTTTCTTTTATATCTATAAATTCTTCTGGAGAAATTCCTATCTCTTTTAAAGTCTTGTTTCTTTTACATTTAAACCCAAAAGTTAGGGAATATCCAGGTTTACAACAAAAAGTTAGGGCTCTATAATCTCCGCCCATACAAATTGGGATAGGTGCGTTTCGTTCCCATCCAGGTATATCTCGAAGCTTTTCTTGATCTATATAGCGATTTATATTAAGCACCCTTTAAACCAATAAAGAAGGCCCGGTACGGGAATCGAACCCGTCTTTCCCCAGTTCATGATAAAATCTTGAACATCTAGGGATTCACAGTCCCCAATACTAACCGCTATACTAACCGGGCCACTGTTTATTTAATATTAAGTAAAGTTATGGTAATTATAATTTTTCCTATAAAAAAAATTTATTTCAGAATTATAGTTTTGCCTTAACTATTTTTACCAAATAATTTAAAAACTGATCGATTGCATCATCTAGATCTCCAGAGTTATCAACTATAAAGTCAGCCGACGGGAATTTTTGATGTGTTCTTGCCCTATTTATCCTTTCATTTAATAATTCCCCACTTTCTCTTCCACGGTCTTTTACGCGTTGTAAAGTAATTTCGAAAGGAACTTCTATGAAAACTATTTTAATATTCTCATATTTCTCTCTAGCTTCATCAACTATGGTTCTACTAACATTAACTAAAACCGGATGACCATTCCTAAGCCATTCGTCTATTTTTATAGGAACTCCATAATCTAAGTGATAAATATGCCATTTTAAGGCGAATTTACCCCGTTTTTCCATCTCTTTAAATTCATCAGGTGTTATAGAATAATTATCTTCCGTTTCGGACGGGGGTCTTGTGATATATCTCTTAACAATGTATACGTGTTTTAAATTTTGAGGATATTTCTCTGCTGCGCCATAAATTATCGAATCTTTCCCCGAACCGGAATTTCCAACAACCAAAAATAAAGTGCCTTGAAATTTTTTTTTCATTAACTCTCAAGTGAAAATCTAATAATTTAATAATCAAATATAGTTATCAATCTTACAAGAAAGATTAAATATTATAAGTATATTTATAATATTTGAATTACAAATGGCAAATAAAAATAGCAAAGAAAGTCAAATTTCAGAGATTCCAGAAAGTTATCAAAGATATTTAGATGAGATTTATATAATCTCGCGAAAAAAAAAAGGAGGATGGGTTTCCAATAAGGAGCTCGCTGAAAATCTAGATATAAAACCAGCAAGCGTTTCAGGAATGCTAGAAAAATTGAAAAAACAAGGCTTAATTGATTGGAGACCGAGAAAATTAATTAGGTTAACTGAAAAGGGAAAAACAATAGCGAGGCAATTAAATGAGACTCATGAGTTATTACGAGATTTTTTCATAAAAGTTTTAGAAATCCCTGATGAAGAAGTTGTAGACAATATTTCTTGCCAAATTGAGCATCATATCAGCTGGTCAATTAAAAAGAAACTTAAAGAATTCTTATCAAAATATTTAAAAGAGATTTAATTAAATTTTGTAATTCATTGAATTATTTAACTTTAAAATTATTATCAGATGAAAAATATGTCTGACAAGTTAAATGACTTAATCATTAAAGTACAAGACTACTTCAAAGATTTCACGTGCTTTTTTGAATTAGACGATTTTAGATCGTTCTTATTATTTACTTTAACTAGTCAAATTCCGTCGAACCTTCTTGCTCAATTGGGAATGGGCGGGACTAAAGATGTGATTAGTTTACCATATAATCCAATTTTTAACATTTATTATCAAAAAATCAATTTAATAGCGTCTGGTTCTTTAATTTTTTATGTTAAGAGCGAATCTATCAATGAAGATAATTTTTTGTTAGAAAAGGACAATCCAATTTTTAAAAAATATTTGAATGCAAATGAAATAAGTTTAGCTTTTCGGGGTAAGGAAAAATTTATCTTTCCAAAGGTTAGCGATTGCAGCTCTTTTGAAATTAATGGCAATATTTCGAATTTGACAGTAAAAATTGACGATTATTTTCACTCATTAGAAAGTTTTTTAGCAATTCTTGAACCAAATATCTTATTTGTTTTAAATGGTAAAGTTAAATCTGATCCCGATTTGATCTTCACATTTAATATGATGCCCGAATTTCCTGGAAAATTTAAAAAAAATGTTTTTAAAATTGACACTTTCTTAGATAATGACCATAACACCAAAGATATAACTTATCTGAAACGAGAAGAGGATTATAACCTTACTTATCTTAAAGATATTAAAGAAGTTAGCCATGCTGACTTATATAAATCTTCATTTTCGCTAATTCTTAACATTAAATCCTTAAATAAACCTTTTTAATCTAAGAACCTCTATTAGCAGTTTGATGTTTTTTATTCATCTTCAATTAAGCGCTTAATATCATTAAACGCTTAATATCACCTATTTATAAACCACCGACAAAATATAATTATAAAATTTTTAATTACAAGTTCAGGTTATAGCCCAATATGAAGATAATAACGATTAATTTACCCGAAAAATATTTATCAGCTATTCAAATCTTAAACGATTTAGGGATCTATCCTTCAAGATCCGAAGCAATAAGGAATGCTCTGAGGGATTTTCTAAAAGATGAATTAAAGATGTACGAAGAACTTGAAGATGAATCTTTCAAAATGTTAATTAAAAGCTGTTCAAATAGACGCGAATAATTAATGAATTATTTTGATTCTTTTTCCTTTTTTTAATTTTTCATTATTAAAAATGAAAAAAAAGGAGAATTACTTTTGGTTATTACTCTTTCTTACCATAGATTACATATGCTAATATAAACGTTATAATGATTAATGATGGATAAGCGTAACCTGTAGTCGTTTCAATCCAAAAATATGCAATTAAATTTCGGTGCGCAAAAATTCCAAAGAACAAAATATCCATTAGGAAATTCATTCCACAGATAATTACACCTAGAATAATAGCATCTATCACCCATTTATCAGGAATAATAGGTTTTTTTTGTTCCCATTTCCATAAGTAAAGGATCAAGATGACAATTGAAATGATAGCAGTTACAACCAACATTGCCACATAATACCCCATATTGGGGTTTTCAATAGGTTGATTCGTAGCAAAATCATAAAACGTAGAACCAACAATAATAAATGCCCACAGCCACGATGCGAAGCCTAAAATGATTGCTAACACTAAAGATTTAACATTTACTTCTGCCAATATTAATTCATCTCTCTTTTTTATTATTTTCTTATTCTATCTAAAATTAATTTTCCACCAACACCCACATTCTGAGGAACATTTTCTTTGATTACTATTGTATAAACTTCTCTCGGTAATTTATATGCTTTCTCGAGAGCATCTGTAATTTCTTTAACTAATAATCTTTTTATATCCACATCAGTTATTGGTGGTCCTTCAATTGTTGCATTTGGCAATTTTTTTCACCCAATTTCTAAATTTAAATTATCTTTATTATAAATTCATATACTGCCTATAAAAATATTATTACAAAAAAAATAATAAGAAAAAAAGAAATTTCTAGCGACTAAATAGTAATTTCAGCATTGCATGATAAACATTTTTCGCCTTTTGCTTTCAATATACTAATACATTTTACGCAATAAAATTTATGACAATTAGGACAAACATATATGACTCCACTAATTTTTCCTTTATGAACAAAACATGTATATTGTTGATTTCCTACTTCAATCTTAGTTCCAGGGTTATTTAATACATATATTTGTTTTTTTGCTTCAATCTTAGATTCGGGCTGAACTATTTCCTTCTTTTCTTTTAATTTTAAACGCTTTGTTTTAGGAGTCGTTTTTATTTTTAAGTCGATATCATCAATTATTTTGCCATCTCTCATTTTTAACAGCCGATCAGCAAGATTACCAATAGCGGGATCGTGAGTAACCATTAAAATAGTTTGATTGAGTTCCTTATTGAGATCATGGAGAAGCTTAACAATTTCTCTTCCCATTTTTGTATCTAGCTCACCAGTTGGTTCATCAGCAATAAGGAGTGAAGGTTTGTTAGCAAGAGATCGTGCAACGGCAACTCTTTGTTGCTCACCACCAGAAAGTTCAGAAGGAAGATGATCCATTCGATCTCCCAGACCAACGAGTTCAAGGAATTTTGAAACCCTTTCTCTTCTTAAATCTTCTGATAAATCATCTAATACCAAAGGAAGTTCAACGTTTTCATAAGCAGTAAGGACTGGAACTAAATTATAGAATTGAAAAATGAATCCAACATTTCTGAGCCTTAAGTTTGTTTGTTGTTCATCATCCATATGAGCTACGTTAATTCCGTCAATGAATACGGCGCCGCTGGTAGGATTATCAAGAGCACCGATCATATTAAGAAGAGTAGTTTTTCCAGATCCAGATGGTCCCATCACAGAGACAAATTCTCCTTTTTTAATTTTCATTGATATTCCGTCTATAGCTCGAACTTCAACCTCGCCCATATGATATACTTTACTTAAATCGAAAACTTGGATCATTGAGTCTGGATTAGGTGTATATTTTCCATCGTCTTCAACAATTTTTTCATTTTCAATTTTTTTTTTTTTCAATTTCATTGCTTACGTCCTCCACTTATTTAATCGTCCCATATTTCTGATATAGATTTTCCACCTTTTCTTTCTTCAGTGATTTCTCCATCAGTAAGGGTTAGAATCCTATCTGCAGTTTCAGCAATTCTAATATTATGAGTAACCATAAGAATAGATTGACCAGCGTTCTTTAAATTGAGGAAGATTTCGGCTATATGAGATGAGGTTTCAGTATCAAGTTCTCCTGTTGGTTCATCTGCAAGCAATATTAAAGGATCGTTAGACATTGATCTTGCGACAGTAACTCGTTGTTGTTCTCCACCTGATAATTGTGTCGGTCTATGATACATCCTTTCGCCAAGACCTACACTATTAAGAAGCTTTTCAACTTTTTCTTTACATTGATCACGAGATTTTCCTCCCAGAAGCATTGGAAGCTCTACATTCTCATAAGCTGTAAGTATTGGAAAAAGATTGTAGAATTGGAATATGAGCCCAATTTGGTATAAGCGCATTTCTTTATATTCTCGACTATTCATTTTAGTTATATCGCTTCCAGTTCCTCTACCATCAATATTATATATTATTTGTCCTGAATCTGGAAAATCAAGTGCTCCAAGACAATTTATCAGCGTCGTTTTACCTGATCCTGATGGGCCTACAATAGCAACTAGTTCTGCTTTCTTGATCTGCAGATTTATATTCTTAAGCGCTATAACTTCATAATCACCAAGAGGATAAATTTTTTTAAGGTTTTTTACTTCAAGAACTAGGCTTGGGTCGATTTTTTCCGTAGCTTTTCGAAAAATCTTATCAGATGTTCTAGATCTTTTTTTCTCTGATATATTTTTTCGTTTCATTTTCATATTCATTTATATCACCTACCTTGTTCTTACTGCGTCGATTATATTGATATTAGCAGCCCATCTTGAAGGATATCTTGAGCTTACAACTGCTGTGACTATAGTTGTTAATATTAACAAGCCTATAATGAGCCATGGAATTGTGAGAGTAACTGTGAGAAATCCAGTGTCTGGAATAGATGATACCATAAGAACTCCTGTTAATAATCCAGCAAAAATACCAATTAACGTTCCTAAAAGCGCTACTACTAATGTTTCTCCAGATATAGTTCTTACTACACCTTTTTTATTTAATCCTATTGATCTCAGCATTCCGATTTCCCTTCTCCGAGACATTGTAGTAAGAAGACAATGAAGAGCTAGTCCGATCATGGCAATTATAATGGCAAAAACTAATATTCCATTCATAATTAATGTAATTAAGTCTACCATACTTTCGAATATTTGCGTTATGTAGGAATTTGTAAAAGCAAACATTACGATATATCCATGATCTTCCATGTATTCGATTACTTCTTCTAAAACTTCCTCGTCATCTTTCCCTTCTTCAATCCAAATATACCAATCATATACATTTGTCCGAAATTCTAATATTTGGGTTTTAAGATCAACAACAGTCCAATTAGAACCTAATACGTTCCTTAATGAACTTACAGTTTTCGATATATCATCAACATCTTTACAATGTACGAGAACATGAGTGATTTTATCATTTGATCCATTATTTGTAGATCCTTTATTATGAACATAAACTTTTTCTCTAGCTTTTTCATAATTAAGATAAACGGCATTCTCTGTTTCTGCCACATCAACATAAGCTTCGTAACCCGCCATCCAATTCAATCGTTCTGTACGATATAATACGGGGTCTTTAATTATCCCAATAACAGTGTATTGAGGCCATGTTTCTGGATCTATGGTATAGGTAGAAGTATTAACAAAAAGTCTTAACACGTCAATCGCCAGCGTGTATTCATTGTCGAATGTAGAATTTTTCCCGATAATCCTTAATTTCATCTGACCAGTTGTTATATCAAGGTAAGATAAAGGTGGATAGTGTTGATTAAAAGTAAAAGTATGCCATTCCTCTGCTTGGCTATTAAAATCTCCAAGTTTATCGAAATCATTAGTAAAGTAATTAAATACTTCTAAATCAAGTTGCTCAATAGTCGAATCGACTGTTGATTCTATTGTAATGTTATATGGGTTTATAAAATAAGGATTTGACATAAAATAATTCATTAAATTAACCGTGATATTTAGTTCTAAAGAATTTTTATTACTTTTTACATCCAGAGTATCGGGAATAACAAGTTCTGAACGAACTAAGGATGAATTACTCCCTGCTTCGAGCGTTCCATTTTTAAGCGCAACATTGAAGGGAATATCAGTAAAAAAGGGGAATTCGGGAATGACTCCTACCCCTATGTAAATGGTGTTCAGACCAGGGTCAAACTGTTGGGGGAATATTGTTATGTTTGAATCTATATCAAATGAAGGATCATAAAGTCTCATATTGTTTACAAATGTCTCATCAACTACGACTACATTATCAGTATTATTTAAGATCTCTTCCATAGTTGAGCCTACATAGGCATCCGATTTGCTTATTAGTTGATGTTGTCCAAAATTTGAATCGTCTTTTAAATTTCCATTAGAATTTGTTCTAATACCAACTACGGAAGAATTCATACTAATTTTATTTAATTCATCTGGAAAACCAAGAATACTAAAATTTGAATTAGTACTGTATGTTGGGCTAATATAATCCATACGTGTAGTGTAATAATCAATTTCATTGGTATTTTCTAAGATCTGATAAACATCCGAGAAATTGAAAAAATTAGGCTGGACAGCATCTAATTCATAGAATCCTGATTGAGTTTTTTGCCTAAATATGATATCTGTGTCTCCTCCAGGCAGATTATACCGAGCAAGTTTTTCATATGTTTCCCAGGTGATATAAATATTATAAGCACCTTCTTCCTGACCAATAATATCACCTGTAGCAAATCCTTGAAATTTTTCGACAATCGCAACAACTTTCATATTAGCAATAATTACATCCTCCGCAGCATTCTCTCTATTATCGGCAAGCATATCGTCAATACTTGGGTAGGAAATTCCAAGCGAAAACATCGCTAATATTTCGTCATCTACATCTAAATCAAAATATTTCGCTTCATCTTCAGTAATTATCATAGCATTTTCATCAGATACATCGTCCATCATTTCTTCAAGTGTCATATCACTCGGCTCAAATATTACTGTCTCAGTCATACGTTCTTTAACAGTATCAGGTTCTAATACGTGAACTGTTACAGATTTATCCCAATCTTTTTCTAATAAACCATGTCCGATCCATTTGTTTCTCCCCTCATGAAATAACTGTACATTTTGATGAGTTGCACCCATTACATCGTCTACTCCATCTATATCTTTAAGGTCACCTTTAAACGATCGAGGCGTGTTTGCAGTAAATATTCGAATATCGCAACCCATTACATTATTAACAGTTGTGTGAACACCTTCCCTGAAAGAACCCATTAAAACACTAATACCAACAAGATAACTCACTGTTAAAGCAATCATTGAAAATGTAAGCACAGTTCTTTTACGATGTCTCAATACATTTTTTCTTGTCAATAATTTTGTTTGTTTTAAATATGGACCAAATATTTTAATAAATCCTTTTGTGATAGGACCAACAAAAATCGCCATGAGCCCAATTATACCTAGCAAGATAAATGTAGGAGCCATAATAGAGATGGTAGCTTCAGTTAAACCACCGCTAGGACCTCCACGTGATGGACCAATATCTACTAAGCCAAATAAAAGGTAAGTACCAAGAGCAATTAGTAATGAAGCTAAAATGACAAATGCAATCTTTCTTTTATGGTGTTTTTTCTCCCGTTCAGCTTTATGGGCAAGAGGATTTAGGCATTCAATGAGAGGTTTTCGACTTGCTTTCCAACTGGGATAAATAGCAGCCAAAATGCACGAAAATATACCCACGCCTAGTGTTATTGCGATAGTGTGTGGGTATAAAATGATTTCAAATTCTGTTTGGGCAAACATTTCGCCGAATTCACCTGGCAAGTTCTTAAGAGATTCTACTGTTATATAAAAAATAAGGTATGACATGAAATAGGAGCAGATCGTACCAATAATTGCACCTATAACTCCCATTACAACTCCTTGAGTCAAAAACATTTTAAATGTTTCCGATCTTGATGCTCCGACAGCTTGGAGCATTCCAGTCTCGTACTCTTGCTCTTCTTTTATTATGTTAAAGATGTTTAAAATAAGAATAATCGAGAGAATCAGAGCAATAACGGCAAACATTAACAATATTGTCATCATCATATCCACAGAATCATTAATATCTTCAACAGAATCTGTTTTTAAATCTGCTACACTCCAATCATCACCAAGTTCATCTTCAATATCGTCAATAACTTCTTCATTATTATTAACATCATCTACACCTACAGCTGCGAGATTATATTGACCAGTGTGACTAACAATACCATCAACGAGGTCATGTGTAGTCTCAATGCTAGCAAATAAACAAGGACCCGAGGAAGGAGTGTCGTAGGTTGATGGTGTTTCGGGATCAAAATCTCTTGCCTCACCTAGATCTCGTATTATGGCTGCAACTGTATATTTAGGCCATAATCCTGTATTAGACGATATTATATCTTGATCCATCCCTATTTTCAAATGATAATCTATAGGAAGCACCCAAATTTTATCACCAGCCTCAAAGTCTGTTCCAAGCTTTATTTGTAAAGACTCAGTTATCACAATTGTATTTTTCCCATAATCTCTAAGGCCCTCATCAAGTAGCTCTTCAATAGTGTCTCCGTCTACATCAGAATCTATAATATAAGGTTTACTTCCAAGTTCCTCCTCGTCGTCAGAGTCGATATCAATCCCATATATTGAAGTTCTCGTACTATTTTCAATTTGATTTCCATTAGGTGTCCAACTCGTATATACATCGAAACCGGCTATTCTATATGAGATATAATCAATATGAGGTATATCTTCAATATCTTCCAAAGCGCTCGGTCTAAACCACCCATCATGAAGTTCACTTTCACGAATAAGTATATCTGCAGTACCCATACGATTGTCAATGTCCTTGACAAACATTACCTTGAAAGAATCTCTGGCTATTAAAATGCCTCCAAACAGTGCAACACCAATTACGAGCGTGATTGTAGTAAGAATGTATCTTGTCTTTCGCCTTTTCATATTTCTTATAGCAATTTTAAATATAACTCCCATTGTTATACCTCTTACTTTTTTAATAATTGATTACTCGCAATTTCCTCGGGTTGCGGTTCAGCACGTTTATTTTTACTATCTTTCTCTAGATTTACTAAAATGTTATTAATCTCTTCGAGAGTGCTATTTAATATTTTAATTCGTTTTTTAATAATCTCTTTATTATATTTTAAAATACCAATTTTAGATTCAATGGACTTTTCTTTAATCAATTCCATTCCAGGAAGCGAAATTAATTTTTCTAAATCCTCTACAAAAGACGGCTCAGTTTCATCTATTATATCAACAGTAGATAATACGATTGATTTAACTGATTCAATCATCATCTGATGTTTTTGAAGCAACATTTTCAAAGTTTCTTCTCCCTTTTTAGTTATTTTATATACCTTTTTCAATCGTCCCCCAGAATCATCTAATTCAATACATTCTATGAGAGCTTTATCGCTCAATGATTTTAACAGGGGATATAAAGTAGAAACAGTAGGTTGCCATACCCCAAGCGTGAGTTCATCAATTTTTTCTTTAATTAGATAGCCATGGCAATTTTCCTTTTCTAAAACAAGTAATATCAGCCCACTCATAAAGCCCTTTTTCATTGCTATATCAAATGAATCAACGATTTCCTCGATTTTTTCAATATCGTTATTTTGTGTCATTTTTTTGATAAAATTTTTCTGTTTAGAATAAAAAATTAAAATTTATAATTAAAAAATCCGTAGACCATTTTTTACTAAAATTTTTTTTAAATCTTAACTATTATGAAGAAGTTGTATATCTTATTTAAATATATCTTGGAATCAAATATATATTTGAAATAAACTAATGATTTTTCTTTAAAATATTAACTTTTACAAATTTATAGATTTAAAAATATTAATTAACATAGATCTTCAATAAAATATCGCTTTCTTGATAAATACGATCGTATTATCTTCCCAAGAAGTGCTTTTATTATCAATTTCCCACGGGTTTTTGATTTATCTGAAGGGATTTCACCAATTGCCATCTGTATAATTTCTATTAAAGTATATATTGGTTGTTTGGTTTTTTTTCTGAGAGAAAATGTATTTGCAACTTGAAATATCCAGTTGCACCCACCACAATAATCTACAATTACATCTGCTTTAGATTTTTTAAACTCTTTTAATCTTATCTTTGCGTGTTTTAGCAGAGGAAATATACTATAATTTGCACAGGCTGCTGAAAGACCACAACATAACGCATCCTCACGAGTGTGCTCTAGTTCAATTACTTTAACACAACATAATTCAAGAATATCGCGAACCTTGTTGAAGAAATAATCTCCGCTGGCTTTAGCCCAACAGTTATCGTGAACGGCGGCAGTGATGTTGAGAGGTGTTATTTCATATTTACTAGTATTAAGTTCATCCCATAACCAATCAATTATTGAAATAGCCTCAAAATTCATTTTTATGCCAAATTTCTTCTCATATACATATTTGAACATGTTATAACCTGCCAGACAAGGTAATATTAAAGTTTTAAACCCAATTCGTTCAAGTTGTTTTTTAAGATTTCGAGCAATTAATTCATGACCTTCAAAACACCCTGAACGATAAAGTGGTTCACCACAACAAAATTCTGTTGAGCCAAATATCGTTTGTTTCTCAAATAATATGGATTGTAATATATATGGTTGAATGAGGAGATTACAGCCTGCGTATATCATAGTTTCTTTACATTCAGGATTTTTTATATTTTCCTTCCAATTTTTTATCCATTCTAATTCTTCTTTAGGAAGTTTCGAAATTATAAATGAATGAATATAAGGCATTTTATAAGGTAATGTTAAAATGATTTTAGCACGATTCGGAAGCCCATATTTATAATATTTCTCATTCCATCTTTTAATAATTAATGCGTACGGAGCACAATGATTAGGGCAATAATGATTACAAGACATGCAACCAACGCAATTCTTTAAAACTTTTTTAGACTTGCCAGTTTTAATGATAGATTCAATTTCTTTTTTCGCAAATTCAAGAGGTAAACTCATTGAGGGACATTTATGAAAGCATAGGCCACAAAAATTACACGCTTTTTCATTAAATTTTAAAAAATTTTCAAATTTTTTAAGGCTCAATTAATTCACATATATTCTACGCATTTTCGACGATTTATTCAACAAATTACCGATGAATTACATATATAATCATAAATAAAAAGTTTAATTTAAAATTCATAAATAACTTAAAATTACATTAATTTCTAAAGGATAATTTAATCGGGAATCATTTATGAAAATCGCAAGATATTACAACAATGAAAAAGTGATAGAAGATGAAATGCCTAAACCTAAAATTAGTTCTGGTGAGCTCTTAGTAAAAGTAAAAAAATCTGGAATATGTGGATCCGACATTTTAGAATATTATCGTATTGCAAAAATGAAAAAACTTGGTGTAGATAATCTTGTTCTTGGACACGAAATTTCTGGCGACATTGTTGAAATTGGGGAAGGAGTAAAAGATTTTAAAATTGGAGACCGCATCTTTATATCTCATCACGTTCCTTGTTTTGATTGCCATTACTGCGAACTGGGGCATCATACAGCCTGCAATTTGCTACATAACACAAACTACGATCCTGGGGGGTTTGCGGAATATCTCAGAGTTCCATCTGTCAATATAGAAAAAAAAGGCGTATATATTCTTGATGACAATGTTTCCTACGATGAAGGTGTGTTTATTGAACCATTGGGATGTGTATGTCGTGCTCAAAGGTTAGCTAATATAACAAAAGGACAAACTCTTTTAATATTAGGTAGTGGTGTCTCAGGAATATTGCATCTTATGTTAGCAAAAGCTAAAGGTGTAGAAAGAATATTCACAACAGATATAAGCGACTATCGTTTAAAAAAAGCAAAGGAGTTTGGTGCTGATGTAGTGATGCACGCAAATGATGATATTCTAGCAGCGATAAAAAAAAAGAATGATGGAAGATCTCCTGACATCGTAATTGTGTGTACTGGTGCTTTATCAGCCGCTAAGCAAGCATTAGAATGTGCTGGACCGGGGAGTACAATCATCTTTTTTGCCGTTCCCAAACCTGGAATTAACCTAGAAATCCCAATAAATGATTATTGGAGAAATGAAATTACCATTATGACTTCATATGGTGCGGCTCCTCAAGATTTAGATGAAGCTTACAAATGGATAAAATTAAAAAAAGTTAATGTAGTAGATTTGATTTCACATCGATTCCCTCTCAGTAAAGTTGGAGAAGCATTTAAAGTGGTATGTGATGCTAATGAGTCGTTGAAAGTTATAATTGAACCAGAAATTCATTAATTTATTAAGTATTTTTATTTTTTATTTGTAGATCCTTTATTATAAATTATCTTTAAACTTCTAAGCTTTTATAACTACGCTGAAGATGCTTTGTAATTATCCAATATTCCCATAAAGTATATATTTTCTTAAGAAATCCTTTCATTTTCCGCTTCTTGAAAAATAAGTCTTGTTCTAGTAATATTTTTGCACTTTCCTCTAAACTTAAACTTAATTTTGAGGTTACTATTGCCATATTGATTTTTTTTTGATTTTCTTTTATTTTTCTCCTCATATATTCGAATGGTGTTTTATCTGGATTTTTCACGACATAAGCATGACTGGAGGTTAGAAATTCTGCTCTTTCAAGAAAAATAGTCTCTGCCCTATCAATATCCTCCAGATATTGTTCAATAGAACATTCTTCAAAGCCATACCAAGGTCCAAATCTCTCCGCCTCAGGTTCAGGTTGATCAAATCCAAGACAACTAATATGTAGTATTTTTTCGGAAGGAAGGTAAAGACCAACATGCGCTTTGGAATGACCCTTAAATGGAATAGTTTCGACTTCGAAATTTTCAAATTTTAAGAAGTCTCCTGGTTCAAATGTATTCACTTCTTTACAACTAAAATATTTATTTATATGAGCAAATTTTTCAATTGTGTGAAAATCCATCATCTCAGAGAAACCAAAACCATTGTAAAAATTGTATAAATCAGTCAAATAATATGCTTCAGAGAAAGGAGCATGTATAGATGCATTTAATGCTTCCCATCCGTATACATGAGACATGTGGTCCATGTGCCCATGAGTACAAACGTAATGTAAAATAGGCCCTAATTTTTTATAAATTTCTATAGAATATTTAGGTTCAATATTTAAATCAAGGACGATAGTATTAGAATTACGCCCTTCTTTTGGTAAAATTAACAATCCATCACAACAAGAAAATTGATCTGGGACCTTTATTTGATGAACGAGTAAAACATCATCAGTTACTTCTCTAAATTCAAGATTTTTTATCTTAGGTATAGTCATTGTAAAATATATTCTTGTAGATCTTATTTTGATGTGGAAAAAAATAAATAAAGATTTATTAAATTAACCTTGATAAAAACTATAACTTTCTTTGTTAAATTAAAAAAAAGGAAAAAAAAAAGGTCTTACAATCCTTTAGGACCATTTTTATATATTTCGAAAGCCTCATCAACTGAAACATTATCATGGACTATTGCTCTTACTGCCTTTATCATTCCAATTGGGCTGTCAGATTGGAATATATTTCTTCCCATATATGCGCCTATAACTAAATAAAATAGTTATAGTCTACGCCAACAGCCCCTTTATCAACAGCATTCTTGCTCATTTGTAATGCGTCCATTTCCTCAATTTTTTTGCCGCCAGCAATAACTATTGGTGCGGGACAAATGCTAGTGACTTCTTCGAAATTCTCACAATAATATGTTTT